>JBBSQT010000063.1:0-9325 GCA_038243775.1 Actinomycetales bacterium
GCCCCGTTGTGCGTGCCACCACGTGGCGTTCAAGCCCCAAATTCGCCACTATGCAGGAGCGGGGCGGTACCGTTGAACCATGGCGACTCGTTCTTCCCCCGCCCGTTCGTCCGCCGGTCAGAAGGGTGGCGCTTCGTCGCGCACCCCCAAGACCACCAAGACGCCGGCGCCCCGCAGTAAAACTTCCGCAGCCCCTCCGGAGGCCCAAGTGGTGTGGCCGCTGCGCCTCGCCGTCGGCTTCTGGCAAGGGCTGGGACACCTGATCGGCGGGGCCATCCGCCGCATGGGAACAGACAAGTCGGAGATGCCGGCCCAGGAGCGACGTGACGGGGCTGGCCTGCTGTTCATTGTGCTGGCCTTTGTCATCGCCACCTTCGAATGGTGGGGGCTGAGCGGCCCCGTTGCCGACGCCGTCCAAGGCGTCTTCCACGGAACCTTCGGCTGGTTTGCCGCCATGCTGCCACCCATGTTCCTCATTTTTTCGGTCCTGGTGTTCCGCCAGCCAAGCAACATGTCCAGCAATAACCGCGTGGCCCTGGGCTTCTTCATCATGACCCTTTCCGGCTGCGCCATCGCCCACGTGGCCGGCGGCAACCCCAACATTTCCGACGGGTTCGACGGCGTCAGCGCGGCCGGCGGCATGGTGGGCGTCGTGGCCGGGGGCAGCCTTGCCAGCCTGAGCCCGGTGTTCGCCGTCGTTATCTGGTCCATCGTTGCCTTCGCGAGCGTCCTGGTGCTGACCAACACGCCCGTGCGCCACATCCCCGCCCGCCTGAACGGCATTTACAACAAACTCATGGGCACCACGCCCGCCTCTGAGGCCGGTCCCGACGGCCACGACCAGAGCTACCTCTACGAAAATGAGGATGCAGCCAAGAAGCCGCGCGGCATGCGTGCACGCCAAAAGGCGGCCCGCGATGCTGCCGCGGAGGCGGAGGAAATGAGCATCACGGAGGCCTTTGCCACCCCGTTGATTGGGATGGACGACGACGACACCCGGGTTCTGCCCTCAAGCTCGGCTTCGGTGCGGCCCGGGGTGCGCCGACCCACCCGCGATGAACTGGCCGCGGACAAGATCAAGGCCCGGCAGGGACTGCCCACCGCGAACGACGTGTTTGACGTCCAGGTACACTCCGCCGAGCCGGTCACCGAGGCGATGGGTGTTGTCGGCTCCGCTTACCAGCCCGGCGGCGGCCAGGACGCGGACGCGGGCGCCACCCAGGCGATCCCCGCCCCTCCCGCCATGCCGCCCGCACCCATCCCGGCACGCTCGGAACAGCTGCAGCTTTCCGGCGACGTCACCTACACCCTGCCCGAATCCGACTTCCTGCCTGCGGGCCCTCCCGGCAAGGATGCAACGGCAGCCAATGATTCCGTCGTGGACGCGCTGACGGACACGCTCCAGCAGTTCAATGTGGATGCCAAGGTGACCGGCTTCAGCCGCGGGCCCACCGTCACCCGGTACGAAATCGAGCTGGCCCCGGGCACCAAGGTGGAGCGTGTGACGGCGCTGAGCAAGAACATCTCCTACGCCGTGGCCTCCTCCGACGTGCGCATCCTGAGCCCCATCCCGGGCAAGAGCGCCATCGGCATTGAAATTCCCAACGCGGACAAGGAGATTGTGGTGCTCGGCGATGTGCTGCGCTCGGCCAACGCGCGCCGCACCGAACACCCCATGGTCATGGGTGTGGGCAAGGACGTGGAAGGCGGCTTCGTTGTCGCGAACCTGGCCAAGATGCCCCACCTGCTGGTCGCCGGTGCCACCGGTGCCGGCAAGTCGTCCTTCGTGAACTCCATGATCGTCTCCATCCTCATGCGTGCCACGCCGGATGAGGTGCGCATGGTCATGGTGGACCCCAAACGCGTGGAATTGACCGCCTATGAAGGGGTCCCGCACTTGATCACCCCCATCATCACCAACCCGAAGAAGGCCGCCGAGGCACTCCAGTGGGTCGTGCGGGAAATGGACCAGCGCTACGACGATCTGGCCAATTATGGATTCAAGCACATTGACGAGTTCAACAAGGCCGTCAAGGCCGGCACCGTGCGCCCGCCCGAGGGATCCAAGCGCATCATCCGCCCGTACCCGTACCTGCTGGTGATCGTGGATGAGCTCGCGGACCTCATGATGGTGGCCCCGCGGGACGTGGAGGACTCGATCGTGCGCATCACCCAGCTGGCCCGTGCCGCCGGCATCCACCTTGTCCTGGCAACGCAGCGCCCGTCGGTTGACGTGGTGACCGGACTGATCAAGGCCAACGTGCCCTCCCGCATGGCCTTTGCCACCTCCTCCGTCACCGACTCCCGAGTGGTCCTTGACCAGCCCGGCGCCGAAAAATTGCTGGGCCAAGGTGACGCACTGTTCCTGCCCATGGGCAAGTCAAAGCCCGTCCGTGTCCAGGGAGCCTGGGTCACGGAAGCGGAAATCAAGGCAGTTGTTGACCATGTCAAGGGCCAGCTCAAGGCCACCTACCGCGACGATGTTGCCGTCGAGGCCCCCAAGAAGGTCATCGAGGACGACATCGGCGACGACATGGACCTGCTGTTGCAGGCCACCGAGCTCGTGGTGACCACCCAGTTCGGCTCCACCTCGATGCTTCAGCGCAAGCTGCGTGTGGGCTTTGCCAAGGCCGGGCGCCTCATGGACCTGCTCGAATCCCGCGGCGTGGTGGGCCCCTCGGAGGGTTCCAAGGCCAGGGACGTGCTGGTCAAGCCGGACGACCTCGCCGAAACCCTCGCCGCCATCCGCGGTGACGGGCCCATCCCGGGAGGCTCCGGCGTCGAACCTTCAGGGGAGGCTGTGGCCGTTGATCCGAAGACGGCGGCCCTGGCCGAGAACGCCAATGCGAACCACGGGTGGGGCGGTGACCTGGTGGCCGATGACCTGGCCAACCGGCCCGAGGCTGTGGAGTACAACGACGGCGACGATGAAGAGGGCGGCGAGGACGCATGGTCGTTGACTGGACGGTAGGGCACGGCGGAATGGCGAATGTCGCCGCAGCCCACTTTGCCGATAGCCTTGCCCTGTGACTGAAACGGTGGCGCCACGCCCTTCGAACTGGAACCTGCCCAATGCATTGACGCTCCTGCGCATTGTTCTGGTGCCCTTTTTCATGTGGGCCTTCCTGGCCGACGGCGGCACTTACGGGCCGCTGCGCTGGGCCGCCGTGGTCCTGTTTTTGGTGGCCATTTACACTGACAAGCTCGACGGCGACATCGCGCGGGCGCGCGGGCTCATCACCAGTTTTGGCAAAATTGCCGACCCCATCGCGGACAAGCTGCTGATCGGTTCAGCCCTCGTCCTGCTCTCCGCCGTGGGGGAGCTGTGGTGGTGGGTCACGATCGTGATGCTGGTCCGTGAAATCGGCATCACCGTGCTGCGCTTCGTGGTGATCCGTTACGGCGTCATGGCGGCCTCCAAGGGTGGCAAGCTCAAGACGGTCATGCAGACGCTGGCCATCTTTATTTATCTCCTGCCGGTCACGCCGCCCACACCGTGGTTGTCGACTGTGGCACTGGTCATCATGCTCGCCGCATTGGCGGTCACCGTGGTCACCGGCGTGGACTACGTGATCAAGGCCGTGCAATTGCGCCATGCCGGCAGGGCACGGAGGTAGCCGGTGTTGACAGGTTTGGATGCACTGGTCGCCGCTGCTGTTGCGGCGGAGATCACTGTGGCGACCGCCGAGTCGCTGACAGCCGGAATGGTTGCGGCAACGCTGGTCCAGGCACCGGGGGCTTCGGCCATGCTGCAGGGCGGGGTCATTGCCTACCAAAACTCGCTCAAGGAACACCTGTTGGGCGTTTCTGGCGAATTGTTACGTGAGAAAGGTGCCGTGGATCCCGAGGTTGCCTGCGCCATGGCACTGGGCGCATGCGTCGCTGCCGGAGCGAGGGTGGGCATTTCGACCACGGGTGTGGCCGGGCCGGAACCGCACCAGGGCAAGGCTGTTGGGCACGTATTCATTGGTGTGGCCCTCGATGGCGAGGTGCAATCCTACGAATATCACTTCCCGGGAGATCGGGAAATGATCAGGACGGCGGCCACCCAGGAGGCCATTTCGCTGCTGGAACAAGTCATTAAAGCCGCCGGGGAACAAAAGTTGTGACTAGATAGTTAGTCATAGTGAACGCAACTGGTGGCCATTCGCTCTAGTATGGGAACACCAAGCGGTCACAACGCCCCGCCGGGAACCTCCCGGCAGGCGTAAACGAAATGGACTGCAGTGATCGAACAAGGAGTAAGGCGATACCGATGGTGAAGCAACCCGTATCCGTAAACGGCGTAGTGCGCTGGCGGGATGTGGGTTTGGTGGATGAGAAACCGCATCAGCAGAAGGAGCGCAAAATGGTCGTACTACGCCACGAGATTGGTGACGTGCTGCGAGATGTGCGCCAACGTCAAGGCCGCACACTCCGTGAAGTCTCACACAATGCACGAGTTTCACTGGGCTATCTCAGCGAAGTGGAACGTGGACAGAAGGAAGCATCCTCAGAGCTGCTGTCCTCCATTTGTTCAGCGCTTGATGTGCCGTTGTCGCTGATGTTGCGTGAAGTCAGCGATCGTTTGGCCATTGCCGAAGGCGTGGCCGTCCCGGACACCGTTCCCCAGGAATTCGCTGCGCGCTATGCACGCGACCTGAACGAGGAACTCTCCGAAGAACTCAACAAGGGTCTTGTATCCAACGCTTTCTAAAACAGCTCCCTTAATCGGGCGGCTCCCAGCAAAAACCGGGTTCTTCTTTGCGGAAGGACCCGGTTTTTTGCGTTCGGTCCATGGTGCCGGCAGCGCTCCGCCCATGCCGGCGGGTGAGGGGCTGGGTGCTTTGGGGCTGTTGCACTGCCCGGAAGGGAGCGGTTCAAAGGGGAAGCAGGCCTGAAGGGTCAGGGTGCTTAAACCGTGTTGAGCTTGGCCAGCAGCGCCGTCAGCGCAGCCAACTCGGCGCTGTCCCAGCCGGCGAGTCTTTCGTGGAATGCCGTCTGCCGGCCTGCCTGGATGGTGCGCATTTTTTCCTTGCCCGCCTCGGTGAGACCAATCAGCTGTGCGCGCCCATCAACGGGGTCATCGTCCTTGTGGACCAGGCCGAGCTTCATCAGCAGTGCAATCTGCCGGCTGACTGAGGGCTTGCCCACGCCGACATGCTTGGCAAGCACTGTGAGGCGCATCTGGCCCTGGCTGAGCAATACGGAGAGCAGTCCATAGGCTGCGGGTTCCAGATCCGGATGGACACTTCGGGTGAGTTGGAGATTGATGGCGCGGGCGCGGCGCCAGAGCAGGCTCAGTTGATCATCAAGTTCCATCATGGTGGCGAACTTGTCACCGCTTGCGGACCCCGGGTTTGGGGCAATAGCTGTCATGAGGTCATTCTATGCACCAAGTCCCGATCATTTCAGGGAAAGCGGCCTACAAGTCGGCACAGCAACCACTGGGTCAACCGTGCGAGAATGGCTGAGTGCGAGTAAGCGAATTTTGGCGATTGATGGATGAAGAGTTCAGCCCTGCCTATTCCCGTGTGCTGGCCCAGGACCTGGTCTTGGCCGGGGTGGGCGGGAAGACAGCTGCGGAGGCGCTGCGGGCCGGGTTCGACCCTCGGGACATTTGGTTGGAAGTGTGCAAAATCCAGGATGTTCCACGGTCGCGCTGGTTTGGCCGGGACATCATTGCGAAGAACTAGCCCTTGAATGGAAGAACTGGTTATGAGTGACCGAACAGTCGACAGGACTCCGACACGCCCCTGGATATGTTCGAATATCTATTCGATGGAAACTATGATTGTTTAATGCACTGCTGTAAAGGCAGGAAAAGTTGTCCACAATTTAGGGTTTCAGCTTCGAAGCGGCAGACAATGTCAGTGCCGTGAACTAGCGTTCTAGCTATCAAGAGAATTGCTGCCGAACGGTTCCAAGAGCAGCACGCCGGATCCCGGCGGGTAGTACCGGACCACAGAGAACTGCATCAGACCACTAACCGGGTGCTGCGCCACCGCGCAAGCACTTGGCGCCGGAAACGGCACATAGGAAAGACCGAGGTGAATCATGGCCGCTCCCGCAGACCGTGAGAAAGCGCTGGCAGCAGCACTTGCCCAGATTGACAAGCAGTACGGCAAGGGTTCAATCATGCGCTTGGGTGATGACGTCAGGGCACCCATTGAAGTAATCCCCACCGGTTCCATTGCCTTGGATGTGGCACTGGGCATAGGCGGCCTGCCCCGTGGCCGCGTCGTGGAAATTTATGGACCTGAATCTTCAGGTAAGACCACGGTTGCACTGCATGCCGTGGCCAACGCCCAGAAGAACGGCGGCATCGCGGCATTTATTGACGCCGAGCACGCGCTGGACCCCGCCTACGCGGCAAAGCTGGGTGTGGACACCGATGCCCTGCTGGTCTCCCAGCCTGACACGGGTGAACAGGCCCTTGAGATCATGGACATGCTCATCGGCTCCGGCTCCCTGGATGTCATTGTCATTGACTCGGTGGCCGCCCTGGTTCCGCGTGCTGAAATCGAGGGCGACATGGGTGACAGCCACGTCGGCCTGCAGGCCCGCTTGATGAGCCAGGCACTGCGAAAGATCACCGGCCGGTTGAGCCAAACCAAGACCACCGCCATCTTCATCAACCAGCTGCGTGAAAAGATCGGCGTGTTTTTCGGCAGCCCGGAAACCACCACCGGTGGAAAGGCGCTGAAGTTCTACGCGTCGATCCGCATTGACGTACGCCGCATCCAAACCCTGAAGGAAGGCGCCGACGCCGTCGGCAACCGCACCAAGGCGAAGGTCGTCAAAAACAAGATGGCGCCGCCCTTCAAGATCGCAGAATTCGACATTATTTACGGTCAGGGCATTTCGCGCGAAGGCGGAATCATCGACATGGGTGTGGAGCACGGCATCATCCGCAAGTCCGGTTCCTGGTACACCTACGACGGTGACCAGCTCGGCCAGGGCATGGAAAACTCCCGCCGATTCCTGAAGGACAACCCGGAACTGACGGAGGAACTTGAGCGCCTCATCAAGGCCAAGCTCGGCGTGGGCGTTGTGCCGGAGGCCGAGGCCGAGTCAGCGCCCAAACTCAAGGCTGTTGACGGCTTCTAGGACGAGCCATGAACCAGGCCCGCCCGGCACCTGAACTTGACCCCGACGTAAACCCTGCGTCGGCGGCCAGGTCCATTGTGCTCCGTCAGCTGACCAACTCCGCCAAGAGCCGGCACCAGCTGGCGCAAAAACTGGCGGAACGGAACATTCCCGAGGATGTTGCCGAGGCCGTGCTTGACCGCTTTGAAGCGGTCAAGCTTATTGACGACGCCGAGTTCGCCCATGCGTGGGTGCGCAGCCGGTCACTGAACAAGTCACTGGCTCGCGGTGCCCTCAAGCGGGAACTGGCTGAAAAGGGGATCGCCCCGGAGTTGGCGGAGCAGGCCCTGGAACAAATCGATGACGAAACTGAGCGGGCGCAAGGCAAGGAACTGGTGAGGCGCAAGATCCGCTCCACCATGGAGCTCTCCGAGCGAACAGAACGTGAGAAGTACACGCGCCGGTGGGTGGCCATGTTGGCAAGGAAAGGGTTCAACCCGTCCATGGCCTTTGGCCTCGTCTCGGAAACCATCAATGAGTACCTGCTTGCTGACTAAGCCACGTACGTTGCTGCAACACTCCTTGGCCGGCTGTACGGTGGCCATCTTGGCCGCCGCCTGGAGCTTGACAGCTGCAGGTGCCGACGACGCGCCGCCGAGCGGCTTTCCCAGCTGGGATCTGGTGCAGAAAACCAAGCAGGATGCCGCCGCCACCGCGGCCCAGGCCGGCAAGATTTCAGAACTGCTCGGCACCCTTGAAGGCCAGGCAGGCGCATTGGGCGATTGCGGCAGTTTCGGCTGGTGCCGAGTACGCCCCGGTCAACCAGCAGCTCGCAGCGGTGAGTGCGCAGGTGGCTCTGTTGTCGGCGCAGGCTCAGCGGGGCCGCAGACCAAGCCCAGAGCCACAAGCAAGAGGCACTCGCCGTGGCTGTGCAGCGCTACAAGAACGGCGGGACCAGCTTGGGCGTGTTCAGCACCATCGCGGACCTGGAATCCGCCCCCAACCTCAACGGTGTCGACCTGGTCCAGAAAATCGGCGGACGTTCCGCTGCCAAACAGGCCATGGCCACCGAATCCCCGGCAGCCGCAACGCAACTCCAACAAACACGCCTAGCTGTCCAAGGCGCCTATGCGCAGCTGACGCGGGAGGCAGCCACGGCACGTGAGTCCGCCATTGCTGCGCAGACCGCCTTGGACAACCAAATCCGGACCCAGCATGAGCGCAGCAGCACACTCGTTGAGCAGCTGGCTTATCTGAACGACACCACGGTGGCCCAGGAGAGCGAATACCGCCAAGGGCAAGCCGCGGTGGCGGACTACCGGCAGGTGCAGCAGGCCAAGCGGGCGGCCGAAGAAGCAGCTGAACGGATGGTGGAGAAGAAGAAGCCGAGTCTGCCGCTGCTGTCCGCACCAGAACCAGGCCCTGTCGGCGGCTCTGGCACGGCACCGAAGCCTGTTGCAGAGCGGCCCGTTACGGAGCGGCTCTGGCACGACACCGAAGCAGGTTACGGAGCGGCCGGCCGCGGGCAACCCGGGAGGATCGGGAACCCTGACCCCGGACATCCCGCGGGGTGCCGCCAACGACCCCGCCGGCACCCAGGCCTACGCTTCATCCAGATTGGCCTCCTTCGGTTGGGGGCGGGATCAGTTTCCGTGCCTGCACCAGCTGTGGGAACGGGAATCGAACTGGCGCACCAATGCCACGAACCCCTACAGCGGTGCCTACGTCATCGCCCAGTCACTGCCCGCCAGCAAATATGGCCAGGCGGGGCGGACTGGCTCACCAGCTACCGAACACAGGTGAATAGGGGGCTCGGCTACATCCGGAACAGGTATGGTTCGCCGTGCAGCGCCTGGGGCCACTCCCAATCCGTGGGTTGGTACTGAGCCCGCAGGCAGCCCGCAGGCAGCCCGCAGGCAGCGTGCAGGCCGCGGAACTTCCCGCGTGAAACACAGCCGGCGCCCCACGCGCCGCCAGGCTCCGGCGCCTTGGGACGCACGGTTTAGCGGATAGCCGGGCCTGGTCTTAAGCTTGTGGGGTGAGCCTGATCCAAGACAGCGTCGATTTTTCCGCAAACCCAGCACCCGCCATCGGAGCCGAAACCGGCACAAGCCCCTCGGGCACCAGCCCCGAATCACCGCGCACCTACCAGGTGCGCACTTACGGCTGCCAGATGAACGTCCACGACTCCGAGCGCATGGCCGGACTTCTGGAGACCGCCGGGATGGTGGCTGTTGACGAAGCAGGCCCCGCACGC
>JBBSQT010000064.1:0-9034 GCA_038243775.1 Actinomycetales bacterium
ACATGCTCGACAATCTCATCCAGGATCTCCTGCATGCCGTTCACGTGCGCTCCCAACTCCCATGCCGCCGTCGTTCTCAACACCACTGAACCAACTCTCCTGAATCAACACCACTCAACCAACGCCACCGAACCAACACTGGCACATCACTGACGCGAAGGGGCGGCCGGCCCGAGGGCCAGCCACCCCAAAGTACCCCGCGGGCGTGCTCGGGGTGCTAGAGCACCTTCGCCAGGAACTCCTGCAGGCGAGGCTGCTCGGCGTGGCTGAAGATGGTCTCCGGCGCGCCCTCTTCGCAAATGCGGCCTTCATCCATGAAAATCACGCGGTCGGCGACCTCACGGGCGAAGCCCATCTCGTGGGTGACAACCACCATGGTCATGCCCTCTGCGGCGAGGTCGCGAATGACCTGCAACACCTCGCCCACCATTTCCGGGTCAAGGGCGCTGGTGGCCTCGTCGAAGAGCATGATGCCGGGGTTCATGGCCAGCGCACGGGCGATCGCCACGCGCTGCTTCTGACCGCCCGAGAGCGACGCCGGACGGGCATCAGCCTTCTCGGTCAGGCCCACGCGCTTGAGCAGCGCCATGCCCTTGGCGCGGGCGGCGGCCTTGTCCAGCTTCTTCAGTTCGACCGGGGCGAGCATGATGTTCTGAAGGACGGACATGTGCGGGAACAGGTTGAAATGCTGGAACACCATGCCGATGTTCTGGCGCACGGCGTTCAGATCCACGCTCGGGTCGGTCAGGTCAAAGCCGTTGACAGTGACCGTGCCGCCGGTGATGTCTTCAAGCTTGTTCAGGCAGCGCAAAAACGTGGACTTGCCCGAGCCTGACGGGCCGATGACACACACGACCTCGCCTTCGGCCACGTCCACATCCAGGCCCTTGAGCACCTCGTTGGAACCAAAGGACTTCTTCAGGCCGCGGACGCTGATCTTGGGATTGGTCATTTGTTGAACTTCCTATCCAGGACGTTGGAAAGCTGGGTCAAGATGGAGATCACGATGAAGTACAAGGCGGCCACGATCAACAGGGTCTCGCCCGTGCGGAAGTTGGAGGCGTAAATCTGCTGGCCCTGGTAGGTCAGTTCCGCGAATCCGATGACGGCCAGCAGGGAGGTGTCCTTCAGCGTAATCACGAACTGGTTGATGAACGACGGCGTCATGATCTTCACGGCCTGCGGCACCACCACGCGGCGCATGGAGGTGACGTAGCCCAGGCCCAGGCTGCGGCTGGCTTCGAGCTGGCCGGGATCTACGGATTGGATGCCGCCCCGGACGATCTCGGTCATGTAGGCGCCCGCGTTCAGGCTCAAGGTGATGACACCGGCCGTCAGGACATTAATGGGTTGTCCTGTCATCTGGGGCAGGCCGAAGTAGAAAAAGAACGCCTGAACCAGCAGCGGGGTCCCGCGGAAGATGGAAACATACGTGGTCGCGATGCCACGCAGGATCCTGCTTTCGGAGACCTTGAAGAAGCCGAAGAGGACGCCCAGGACCAGGGCAATGACCAGCGACAGGACGGTGGCGACCATGGTCAGCCACAAGCCCTTCATGAGCGCGGGGAAGCTGTCCGCAACGAGCTGGAAGAAGCTTCCCTGTTCGGTGGCTTCGGTCTTGGCCAGGTACTTGTCCAGGATCTTGTCATACTCGCCGTTGGCCTTCAGCTCGGCCAATCCGGTGTCGAAGGCCTTCAGCAGGTCCTGGTTCTGGCCCTTGTTGACGGCGAAGCCGTAGGAGCTGCCCTGTTCCTTCTCGGTGACAATTTTCAGCCCGTTGTTTTGGCTGACGCCGTAGGCGAGTACCGGGTAGTCGTCGAACACGGCCACGGAGTTGCCGGCCTTGACGTCGTCGTACATGGTGGCCGAATCGGCGAGGGGCTTGACGGTGAAACCGTACTTGTCCTTGATGGAGTTGGCGAAGGTTTCGCCCTCGCTGCCGCGCTTGGCGGTGACTGTCTTGCCCCTGAGATCCTCGTAGCTCTTGATGTCCTGGTTGTTCTTGGCCACGGCCATCTGAACACCTGAATCGAAGTACGGGTCGGAGAAGTCGAAGATTTTCTTGCGCTCATCCGTGATGGACATGCCGGCGATTACGCCCGAGACCTGGTTCGACTGCAGGGCCTGCAAGGCGGCATCGAAGCCGAGCGACTTGATGTCAACCTCGAAGCCCTGGTTCTTGGCGATGGCATTGAGCAGGTCCATGTCGATGCCGACCAGGTTGCCGCTGCCGTCGCGGAATTCAAACGGGGCAAAAGTGGTGTCGGTGGCGACAGCGAATTTTTTGCCCTCGACGCTGCTGTGCTGCACAGCAGAATTGGCAGCCGCCGGTGCCGGCACGCTCAACGCTGAGGCGCCGCCGATCCCCAACAGCATGAAGACGACGGTGAAAAAGGCGGCAAGTGTGGCAAATGTGCCGCCACTGCGACGCCGTAGGGGGGTAAGCCCACGCATATATAGTCCCTTACAAAGGTGTCGCGCCCTCCATGGGGCGGTTTAAGTACCCCTCGACGGTACAGCGTTTGGCACGCCCACGCGAGATGGGTCACGATTGAGCATCAGTTCCGGCCTTGACGCGCCAACCACGTCCATCCGGCACGGCCGGGACGCCACGTTCTTTGGCAACGACGCCCCCTGGCTGCGCCGCCAGCCCGTCGCCAATGCCGCCGCTCCCGCATTTTGCCGCCGGTCTGCCTGTGGCAAAATGCGGGAGCGGCGGCGGGACCTCCCTTCCGGGGGCCAGCCTCTCACGGGGACCAGCCTCCCTTCCTGGGGACCAGCCTCCCACGTCCAAGGGAGGCGCTACCCGTAGTAGAGACGCTCGAAAATTGCCCTGGTCCTGCGGGTGAGGGCCAGATAGTCCTCTTCAAAAGCGGCAGCCTGGTCCGGTTCGTAGCCGCACCACCGGGCCACGGCCTCCAGGTCCCGCCTGGCCGACGGCAGCAGGTCGGAATTTTTTCCCGTCCACATGACGTTGGCGTTGCGGATCTTCCCCGCGAGTCGCCACGCGGCTTCTAGGGTTTCGGCGTCGTCCGCATCGACCAAGCCCAGGGCCCTGGCCGCATGGAGCGCCTGGATGGTTCGGGTGGTGCGCAATTCCGGGTGGGCGTGCGCGTGCTGGAGCTGCAGCAGCTGCACCAGCCATTCAACGTCGCTGAGTCCGCCGCGGCCCAGCTTCACATGCCGGGCCGGGTCCGCGCCGCGCGGCAGCCGCTCGGATTCCATCCGGGCCTTGATGCGCTTGATCTCGCGCAGGTCCGCCTCCCGCATGGCCCTCGGGTAGCGGATCGGGTCCACCATGTCCAAGAAATCCTTGGCCACCGCGTCGGAGCCTGCCATGGGCAGGGCTCTCAACAGGGCTTGGGCCTCCCACGCGGATGACCAGCGCGTGTAGTACTCCCGGTATGACTCCAGGGATCTGACGAGCGGGCCGTTGCGGCCTTCTGGGCGGAGCCCGGCGTCCACCATCAACACCCGCTCGGCCTGGATGGCGGGCTTCACAGGCGCCGTCAGCAGTGCTGTCAGCCTCTGCACAATGGCCTTTGCCTGCAGTGTGGCCTCCGCCGCCCGCCCCTCGTCCAGTCCGTCAACGGGGCTGTGCACGAACAAGACGTCTGCGTCGGAACCGTACCCGATTTCCTGTCCACCCTGACGGCCCATGGCCACCACCAGCACCCGGGTCAGCGGTTCCGCACCCGCATAAACCTCATTTTCGGCCACGAACAGGGCGCCGAGGACGGCGACCCTGTCAATGTCGCTCAGGGCCCTCGAGACGGCGTCCTGGCGCAGCAGTCCGCTGCTGTCGGCAATTCCCACGCGCAGGATTTCGCGTTGGCGCAGCAGCCGTATCAGTCGGATGGCCTCGGCGGCGCCGCTGTGGCGGGACAGCTTGGACCGGACCTCCGCCCACTGGGATTCAAAGCTTAGCGGGAGCAGTTCCTTGGTATTGCCCAGCCAGGCCGTCGCCTCCGGCGAGACCTCCAGCAAGTCGCTGACCAGGCGGGAACTGGAGAGCAGATGGCACAGCCGCTCGGCCGCCGCCTGGTGGTCGCGCAACATGCCCAGGTACCAGTGCGAGGTGCCCAGCGCGTCGCTCACGCGGCGGAAGGCGAGCAATCCGGCGTCGGGATCCACGCCGTCGGCCAGCCAGCCCAGCAGCACCGGCAGGAGCTGGCGCTGCAGCGCCGCCCGCCGGCTCACCCCGGCAGTGAGCGCCTCAATGTGCCGCACCGCTCCGGCGCCATCCCTGTAGCCCAGTGCTGCCAACCGCGCACGCGCCGCATCGGTGGTCAGGGCCGCGTCCTCCACGCTGAGGTGGGCGGCGGTGGCCAGGATGGGGCGGTAGAAGATTTGCTCGTGGAGGGAGCGCACGGATCGCTTGACCTTGGCCCAATCGGCCAGCAGCGAGTCGGCACTGGGCCGCTTCTGGCTCAATGGCCCCTCCAGCGACCGAGCCAGCGCGCGCAACGCTTCCGGCGCAGAGGGCATGGTGTGCGTGCGGCGCAGGTGCACCAGCTGGATCCGGTGTTCCAAAACTCGCAGGTACGTGTAGTGGTTCAGCAGCAGCGACGCGTCGATGCGCCCAATGTAGCCGGCCTTCGTCAACGCGTCGATCGCGGCCGTGGTGGCACGCTGGCGGATGCCGGTGTCGGTTTTGCCGTGGACGAGCTGCAGCAGTTGGACGGTGAATTCCACGTCACGCAGGCCGCCCTTGCCCAGCTTGATCTGCCGGTCGGACTCGGCGTCGGGAATGTTGGCCGTGACCCGCCGGCGCATCGCCTGCACCGATTCCACGAAGCCGTCCCGCTCCGAGGACGCCCAGATCAAGGGTTCGACGGCGTGCTCGAATTCTGCCCCCAGCGCCTGGTCTCCGGCAATCGCACGGGCTTTCAGCAGGGCCTGGAACTCCCAGCTTTGGGCCCATCGGTGGTAGTAGGCCAGGTAGGAGTCCATGGTGCGGACCAGCGCACCGTCCTTGCCCTCGGGACGCAGGTTCGCGTCAACTTCCCACAGTCCGGGTTCGCGTGCGGGGGCGTAGATGGTGCGTGAGAGGGCCCCCGCCAGGGCATTGCCGATCCGCACCACTTCGCCCTCGTCCAGGGACACGGGGCCCATGGCGCCTTCCGCCGCCGGCGCGTTTCCAGCCTCCCCGGCAGGCACGTCCACCGGCGCCACGACGTACATGACGTCCACGTCCGAGATGTAGTTCAGCTCGCGTGCACCGCACTTGCCCATGCCAATCACGGCCAGGCGCACCGAGGCCACCCGGTCCACGCCCAAGGTCACGCCAACCTCGGCCCTGGCCACGGCCAACGCGGCCTCAACGGCGGCTGCTGCAAGGTCCGCCAGCTCCGCCCCGACCATCGGCATGGCCTCCTGCGGGGATGCGGCGCCCAGGTCCTGCAACGCCAGCTCGCACAGGTGCCGGCGGTACTTCGTCCGCAAGGCGATTCTCGCCTGGCTGCCGGTCAGCGACGCAACCGGCATTTCCGACGTCGGCTCCGCACCGACCGCGCGCAGCAGCGAGTCCCGCAGTGCCCCGGCGTCGGAGGGGACAAGAACCGGGGCGGCCACGGTGTCCACCACGTCGAGGTGTTCCGGGTGGCGCATGAGGAAATCCGCCAGTGCCTCCGAGGCGCCCAGCAGCCGGAACAGGGCGGTGTTGGAAACCAGCCTGTTTTTTTCATCCGGAACGTTCAGCTTCGCCTGGCATGCCGGGACCGCACTGAGGAGCCTGACCAAAGATTGCAGGGCCATGTCCGGGTTGTCGGCAACGGACAAGGCATCCAAGAGTTCGGGCTGGTCCAGGTCTGACACTTCGGGAAAGCCCAGAAACCTTACACTGGTTTCCAAGTCGGAGAAGCCGCGGGAGATGAGTTGTCGGGTCAGTGAGCTCATGGCAGCGTTTAGAGCACTCCCAGATAGCGGTTGATTTCATACGGGGTGACCTGCAGGCGGTATTCCTGCCATTCGGCCCGCTTGTTGCGCAGGAAGTTTTCAAACACCTGCTCGCCAAGAATCTGGGGCATGAGCTCGGATTCCTCCATCTGGCGCACGGCGTCGTGCAGGCTCGAGGGCAGCGGGTCGTGCCCCAGCAGGCGGCGCTCGGTGTTCGTCAGGGCGCTGATGTCCTCCACGGCCGCGGGCGGGAGTTCGTAGCTTTCCTCGATGCCCTTCAACCCGGCGCCGAGCAGCACGGCGTAGGCCAGGTACGGGTTGGCGGCGGAGTCGATGCCGCGGTATTCCAGCCTTGAGGCCTGGCCCTTGCCGGGCTTGTACAGGGGCACGCGCATCAGGGCGGAGCGGTTGTTGTGTCCCCAGGACAGGTAGCTCGGGGCCTCTCCCCCGCCCCACAGGCGCTTGTATGAATTCACAAACTGGTTCGTCACGGCCGTGAACTCGGGGGCATGCTTGAGGATCCCGGCCATGAACTGGCGTGCCGTCTTGGAGAGCTGGTATTCGGCGCCAGGTTCGTGGAAGGCGTTGCTGTCGCCCTCGAACAGGGAGAAGTGGGTGTGCATGCCGGAGCCGGGGTGGTCGGAGAAGGGCTTGGGCATGAAGGTGGCGTACGTGCCCTGTTGGATGGCGACCTCCCGGATCACCGTCCGGAACGTCATGATGTTGTCGGCGGTCTGCAGGGCGTCGGCGTAGCGCAGGTCAATTTCGTTCTGTCCCGGCCCACCCTCATGGTGGCTGAATTCCACCGAGATGCCCATGTCCTCCAGCATGGTCACGGCGGTGCGCCGGAAGTCCTGCGCCACGCCGCCGGGCACGTGGTCAAAGTAGCCGGCCTGGTCGACCGGGACGGGGATGCCGTCCGGGCCGGGCTTGTCCGATTTCAGCAGGTAAAACTCAATCTCGGGGTGCGTGTAACAGGTGAAGCCCATGTCGGCTGCCTTGGCCAGGGTCCGCTTCAGGACGTTGCGCGGGTCGGCTGCGGAGGGTTCGCCGTCGGGCGTCAACACATCGCAGAACATGCGGGACGTCTGCTCCGTCTTGCCGTTGCCGCGCCAGGGAAGAATTTGGAACGTTGAGGGGTCCGGCAGGGCCAGCATGTCCGACTCGAAAATGCGGGCCAGCCCCTCGATGGCCGAGCCGTCAAATCCCAGGCCCTCGTCAAAGGCGCCCTCAACTTCGGCCGGCGCGAGGGCCACGGATTTCAGGCTGCCCACGACGTCGGTGAACCAGAGGCGCACAAACCGCACGTCGCGCTCTTCGATGGTGCGCAACACAAATTCCTGCTGACGGTTCACGTAGCTACCTCTTTCCTGGACGTCGACAGCGCACCCTGCTGGGGATGGCTGCGGACAGCGAAGTTCCTGCAGTGAACACTCTACTAAGGACTGCCCTGCAACGGAGCCTGCCTGCGCGTCGGGTGGCGCGTCGGGTGGCGCGTCCGGTGGCGCGTTGGGTTGGCGCGTTGGGTTGGCATGCCGACACGCACGGCCGCCCGTAACACTAAGAACTCGTAATAGGCTGGAACCATGGCATCCTCAAGCACCCACGATTCCCCTGTGCCCGCACCGGCAGGCGCCCCCACGGAACCGGCCGTTGCGGCCGAACTCCCGGCCCCTTACGGCGTCCAAGCCCCCACCGGCATTCCGGCCAAGGCAGCAAAAGTGCGCACACACCACCTGCAGGCGGCAAAGAACGCCGGCGAAAAGTTCGCCATGCTCACCGCATATGACCAATACACGGCCCAAATTTTTGACGAAGCCGGCATCGAGGTCCTGCTCGTGGGCGATTCGGCTTCCAACAACGTGCTGGGCAACGAGACGTCCCTGCCCATCACCCTGGATGAAATGATCGTGTTTTCCCGCGCCGTCACGGCCGGGGCCAAACGGGCCATGGTCGTCGCCGACCTGCCCTTCGGCAGCTACGAGCAGTCACCGGAGCAGGCCATCGCCTCATCCGTGCGCCTCATGAAGGAGGGGCTGGTCCATGCCGTGAAAATGGAGGGCGGCGCCTACTACGCCTCCACCGTTCGGGCATTGACGCAGGCCGGCATCCCCGTCATGGCCCACATCGGCTTCACCCCGCAGAGCGAGCACATGCTGGGCGGCTACCGCGTGCAGGGCCGTGGCGAAATGGCCAAGGCAATGGTTGCCGACGCCGTGGCGCTGGCTGACGCCGGCGCGTTCTGTGTGCTGATGGAAATGGTCCCGGCCGACACCGCTGTCGCCGTCAATGCGGCAGTCACCGTGCCCACCATTGGCATCGGCGCCGGCAACTCCACCACCGGCCAGGTGTTGGTGTGGCAGGACATGGCAGGGTTGCGCACCGGGAAGATGGCCAAGTTCGTTAAGCAGTACGCCCAGCTGCGCACCATCCTGGCCGACGCCGCCCGCGAGTATGGCGACGAGGTCCGCTCCGGCACCTTCCCCGGCCCGGAGCACACTTTTTAGCCGGGGCCGCCGCTTGAAACTGCAGCTGATGCGCTCCACCACTTCGAAACAGCGGCTGATGCGGCGTTTCCGGCGGATTCATCGCATCAGCTGCAGTTTTAACCCGTGAACCAGCAGACAATCGCACCAGCTGCAGTTTCGAACCAGCGGACGGCGGGGCTATTCGTCGTCGTCCTCATCAAAGGCATCGGCTGCCTCGTTGCGCTCCTGCACCTTGGCCAGGGCGGACGCGGCTTCGGCACGCGTCCCGTAAGGCCCAATAAGCTTTTGCCAGCCGGACTGGGCGTCTTTTTCCACTTCGTGCGTTTCCACGTTGTACCAATACTGGGCCATGGTTTTCTCCTGGATTAGCGGGCCAATTCCTGCGTCAATGTTCATCTTAGGCTCTCGGATGCGGGGAACGTCCGGGTAGCCAGGGCAGGCCGTAAAAAACTTATAGTATGGGGGTATGTCCTCCACAGCACTTACGGCCCCCATCGGCAAGCTAATTCCCGGCACCATCAGCCCCCGACTGCCCGTTCCGGCGTCCATCCCGCGACCCGAATATGTGGGCAAGGCAGGTCCGGCCCCGTTCAAGGGCTCCGAGGTCAAGAGCGCAGAAACGCTGGAGAAGATCCGCATCTCCTCCA
>JBBSQT010000065.1:0-9025 GCA_038243775.1 Actinomycetales bacterium
ATGGTGTGCGCATCCCGGATGGTGGAGAGCCTGTGGGCGATGACGAACGAGGTCCGGTCCGTGCGCAGCGCGGCCATGGCGTGCTGGACGAGGAGTTCGGTGCGGGTGTCCACGGAGGACGTCGCCTCGTCCAGGATCAGCAGCGACGGCTGGGCAATGAACGCGCGGGCAATCGTGAGCAGCTGGCGTTCACCGGCCGAAACGGTGCCGCCGTCGGCATCGATCACGGTGTCATAACCATCGGGGAGCTGGCGCACGAACCGGTCCACCATGGTGGCTTCGGCCGCGGCGACAACCTCCTCGTCAGTGGCGTCGAGCCGGCCGTAGCGGATGTTCTCCCGGATGCTGCCCTCAAACAGCCAGGCATCCTGGAGGACCATGCCAACCTGGGAGCGCACCTGCTCGCGGGAGAGCTCGCGGGTGTCGACGCCGTCGAGCATGATCCGCCCGCCGGTGAGCTCGTAAAAGCGCATGACCAGGTTGACCAACGTGGTCTTGCCGGCGCCGGTGGGCCCCACAATGGCCACGGTTTGGCCCGGCTCCACGGTGAAGGAGACGTCCCGGATGAGCGGCGTTTGATCTGAGTAGCTGAACGAGACGTTGTCAAAACGCACGTGCCCGTCGGTCTGCCCGGGCAGCAGCGCCGAGTCTTCCTCGCGGTCCTGCTCCTGGGCGTCAAGAATTTCGAAGGTGCGTTCCGCGGAGGCGACGCCGGACTGGATCATGTTCGCGATCCCGGCCACCTCGCCAATGGGCTGGGAGAACTCGCGGGAGTACTGGATGAACGCGGTGGCATCACCGAGCGTCATCTGCCCCGTGGCAACGCGCAGGCCGCCAACCACGGCGACGAGAACGTAGGAGAGGTAGGAGACGAACTGCATGGCGGGCATGATCATGCCGGAGACGAACTGTGCACCGAAGGAGGCCCTGAACAGGTCCTCGTTGCGCTCGTCGAACTCGGCCAGCATTTCCGTATCGCGGCCGTAGGCGCGGACCAGTTCGAGGCCGGAGAATGTCTCTTCAATGTGCCCGTTGAGGGAGCCGGTGTGCTTCCACTGGGCGGCGAAGAGCTTCTGCGAGCGCGAGCCGATGACGCCGGCAATGAGGGCGGAGAGCGGCAGTGCGATGAGGGCAATCAGGGCCAGCTGCCAGGACACGATGAACATCATGATGCCGATGCCAAGGACGGTCAGCACCGATTGCACCAGTTGCGAGAACGCCTGCTGGAGGGCTGCCTGGATGTTGTCGACGTCGTTCGTCACCCGGGACATCAAATCGCCCCGCTGGCGGGTGTCAAAGTAGTCCAGCGGCAGCCGGTTGAGTTTGCGTTCAATGTCCTCGCGGAGGCGGAACACCACCCGCATGACAAGGGCATTGAGCAGGTATCCCTGCAGCCACATGAGGGTCGAGGCCACCATGTACAGTGCCAGCACAAAGAGGATGAGCCGGCTCAGCTGCACGAAGTCGATGCCGGCGCCCGGCACAATGTTGGCCTTCGCCAGCATGTCCGCGAATTGGCTCTGCCCGTCGGCCCGCAGACCGGCAACCACCGTATCCAGCGGCACCCCGGCCGGCAGCTGGGAGCCAATGACGCCGTTGAAGATGACGTCCATGGCCGTGCCCAGAATCTTCGGGGCAATGACGGTGAGCACCACGGAGGCGGCCACCAGCACGAGGACCACGGAGAACATGAGGCGTTCCGGGCGCAGCAGCCCCACGAGCCGCTTCACCGACGGCCAGAAGTGTTCAGCCTTCTTGGCGGGGGCCCCGCCAAACATGTCGCCATCTGCCTCGCCGGGCCGGAACTCCGTGGCGAGCTCTTCCTCAATGGCCCCAATCTCGGGAGCCTGGCGGGGCGCAGGCTTGCTCTTGCGGGCCATCAGGCCACTCCTTCAATGCTTAGCTGCGATTGCACAATTTCACGGTAGGTGTCATTGCTGTCCAACAATTCATCGTGCGTGCCCGTACCGACCACCTCGCCGCCGTCGAGCACAATGATGCGATCCGCTTCCCGGATGGTGGAGATCCGCTGCGCCACAATGATCACTGTCGCCCCGGTGGTGGCGGCGTGCAGGGATTCACGCAGCCGCTGGTCGGTCGCCACATCGAGTGCGGAGAACGAATCATCAAACAGGAAGATCCGCGGACGCGCCGCCAGCGCCCGGGCAATGCACAGCCGCTGACGCTGCCCGCCCGAAACATTGGTGCCGCCCTGGGCAATGGGAGAGGCCAGCTGCTTGGGCTTCTCCGCCACAAAATCCTTCGCCTGGGCCACCCGCAGCGCCTCCCACAGCTCGGCGTCGTCCGCGTCGGGACGACCAAACTTCAGGTTGGTGGCCACCGTGCCGGAAAACAGGTACGGCTTCTGCGGCACCAGCCCCACCAGCCCCGCCATCTGTTTGCGGCTGAGCTCGCTCACGTCTACTCCGCCAATGCGCACGGAACCGCGCTGCGGGTCAAACAGCCTGGGGACCAGGTTCAGCAGCGTGGACTTCCCGGACCCGGTGGAGCCGACGATCGCCGTCGTTCGTCCCTCTTCCGCCGTGAAACTGACGTTATTGAGGACCGGCCGCTCGGCCCCCGGATAGCCAAAGGACACGGCTGAAAATTCGACGGCGTGACGTTCCGGAAGTGCCCGGACCTCCGGGACGGTGAGGCTGGGCACGGCCGTGAGCACGTCCTCGAGGCGTTCGGCGGAAATGGCGGCGCGGGGGATCATCATGACCATGAAAACGCCCATCATGACGGCAACCAGGATTTGCAGCAGGTATTGCAGGAAGGCCGTGAGGGAGCCGACCTGCATGGAACCGGCGTCGACCCGGTGCCCGCCAAACCACAGCACGGCGGCGGTGGCCAGGTGCAGGATCATCATGATGACGGGGAACATGAGCACGAACAAGTTGCCCACACGCACCGACACCCGGGTCAGTTTCACGTTCGCATCACGGTAGCGCTCGGCCTCAAACTTTTCGCGAACAAAAGCCCGGATGACCCTGATGCCCACAATCTGCTCGCGCAGCACGCCGTTGACGGTGTCGATCCGGTCCTGCATTTCCCGGAACAGCGGCAGCAGTTTCACCACCAGGAATCCCACCACAATGAACAACAGCGGCACGGACACCCACAGCAGCCAGGACAATCCGACGTCCTCCCGCAGCGCCATGATGATGCCGCCAATGCACATGATGGGTGTGGACACCATGAAGTTCAGCGCCATGAGCACCAGCATCTGGACCTGCTGGACGTCGTTCGTGTTGCGGGTGATCAGTGTTGCCGTGCCGAAGCGGCTCACATCGAGGGCACCCAGGGCGTTGACCCGGTGGTAAACCTCGCGGCGCAAATCCCGCCCGATGGCCATGGCGGTGCGGGCGCCGAAGTAGATCCCGCCAATGGCCGCCGCCACCTGGACGAAGCACACCACGAGCATCGTCATGCCGGTTGACCAGATGAAGTCGGTGTCGCCCTTGGATATCCCCTGGTCAATGATCTGGGCGTTCAGGCTGGGCAGGTAGAGGGCGGCAATGGTGGAGATGAGCTGCAGGACGAACACTGCCGCCACCCATGCCGAATAGGGTTGCGCATGGCGCAGGGACAGGCGTAGCAGTTTCACGGTGCTTCCATTCGAATACGTGTTTGGCCCCAAAAGGCGTATCGAACATTAAACACCAGCAGGCTGGCATGTGGCAACGAAAATTTTCACTTGGCGTCCAGGGTTGTGCCATAAAAGACGGCGCTTGCGGATAAAGACAGGCGTAGCACGCCCTCCTTATCCGCAAGCACCGTCCGAACCCGGGCGGGGCGCCCCGCCGTCCCTACTTCAGCGGGCCGGTGGCCTTTTCGGCTGCCGCACGGATGGCGCCGGAGCCGACCAGGCGGTCGGCCTCTTCCAATTCCGGGGACAGGAAACGGTCTGCACCGGGACCGGGCACCGTTGCCCGGAGCACCTCAATCACGGCCGCACCTGCCGGGCCCGGGACCAGTGCGCCGTCGGACATGGCGGAACGCATGTCAATCGCGCGGGTGGCCGCGACCAGCTCAATGGCCAGCACGCGGCGCAGGTTCTCCACGGAGCGGCGCAGCTTCCGGGCGGCGTGCCAGCCCATGGACACGTGGTCCTCCTGCATGGCGGAGCTGGGGATGGAATCGACGGAGGCGGGGACGGCCAGCCGCTTGGAGTCCGAGACGAGCCCGGCCTGCGTGTACTGGGCGATCATGAGGCCCGAATCCACGCCGGGATCTCCGGCCAGGAACGCGGGCAGGCCGTGCGAGCGGGCGGGGTCCAGCATCCTGTCGGTGCGGCGCTCGGCAATCGAGGCGACGTCGGCGGCCACGATCGCCAAAAAGTCCAGCACGTAGGCCACGGGGGCACCGTGGAAGTTGCCGTTGGAGGACACGCGGCCATCGGCCAGCACCACCGGGTTGTCGATCGCGGCCGCAAGCTCCCGGGTGGCGACCATGAGCGCGTGGTCCACTGTGTCGCGGGCGGCGCCGGCCACCTGCGGGGCGCAGCGCAGCGAGTAGGCGTCCTGCACGCGGGAGTCGCCCACGCGGTGCGAGGCCACAATGGGCGAGTTCGCCAGCACCGCCAGCATGTTCTCGGCACTGGCGGCCTGGCCGGGATGCGGGCGCAGCTCCATGTGCAGCTCGGGCAGGAACACCTGGTCGGTGCCCAGCAGGCCCTCCACGCTGAGCGCGGCGGTGATGTCCGCCGTCGTCAGCAGCAGCTGCAAATCGGCAATGGCCATGAGCAGCATGCCGAGCATCCCGTCGGTGCCGTTGACCAGGGCCAGGCCCTCCTTCTCCGCCAGCTCGATGGGGGTGATGCCGGCTTCGGCGAGCAGCTCGGGGACGGGGCGGACGACGCCGTCGGGCCCGGCCGCCTCGCCCTCGCCCATGAGCACCAGCGCGCAGTGTGAGAGCGGGGCGAGATCGCCGGAGCAGCCCAGCGAGCCGAATTCGCGCACCACGGGAGTGATGCCGGCGTTGAGCACGTCCACCATGGTTTGCACCACCAGCGGCCGCACGCCCGTCCGCCCCGAAGCGAGGGTCTTGGCGCGCAGGAACATCAGCGCGCGCACCACCTCGCGTTCCACGGCCGGGCCCATGCCTGCGGAGTGGGAGCGGATGAGAGACTTCTGCAGCTGCGTGCGCATATCCGCCGGGATGTGCCGGTTGGCGAGCGCGCCGAAGCCCGTGGAGATGCCGTAGGCGGGTGTTTCCGAGCGGGCCAGCTGGTCAATGTGCGTCCTGACACGTTCGACGCCGGCCAGCGCCTCTTCGCTGAGCACCACCTTTGCGTTGTGGCGGGCTACGGCGATGACGTCCGCGGGGGTGACTCCCGAGGAGTTCAGTGTGATGGTTTCGGTGGTGGCGCTCATGGCGGGTCCTTTGTTCTGCGGCGGTCTTGCTTTCAACTATGGCCCCTCACCGCAGGGAATTCAGCCGCTTCACCGACGTGCTGTCCGGGATTGCAGACACCGCGCACGCGCGGAGGACGTTGTTGGGATGCGAGGCCCGTCGACAGGCATCGAAGGTTAACAATGTCCTCCGCACGCAGGAACGGGACCGGATTCAGCCCTCGCGGCGCCCGTAAATCCGCACGGAGAGCTGGTCCGCAACCTTGGTGACCCGTGCGGCAAGCCCGGGCCAGTTCTCCGCCGGCACCTTTTCCTCCAGGAACGTCACGGCCACGGCCGCCACAGGCCAGCCAAGATGGTCCGTGACAGCGGCGGCGACCGATCCGAACCCGTCCGTGATCTCACCGCTCTCGGTCGAATAGCCGCGGATGCGCACCTGGTCCAGGTGGGCCGACAGCGTGGAGTATTTGCCAATCGGGTCGGGCACCTCGGTGAGGGAGCTGAAGGCGGCCGCATTGGGATAGAGGGCACGCACCTGCGACTTGGGCAGTGCCGCAAGGATGGCCCGGCCGGTGGCGGTGAGGTGGCTCGGCAGCCGCACCCCGACGTCGGTCACCAGGGACGGCCGGTTCTTGGCCCGCTCCTCAACGATGTACAGCACGTCGCGCCCGTGCAGCACGGCAAGGTGGGCGCTCTCGCCAATCGTGTCCACGAGGGCTGCGAGCAGGGGCCGGCCCAGCCGGGACAGCGGCTCCTGGCGCGAATAGGCGCTGCTGAGCTCAAACGCGGCAACCCCCAGCCCGTAACGCTGCTCTTCCTGCAGGTGCATGACGAAGCCGCTTTGCTCCATGACGCCCAGCAGGTGGTAAACGCTGGATCTGGGCAGCTCCAAGGTGGTTGCAATGGTGGAGGCCGCCATTGGCCCGCGCCTGGAGGACAGCAATTTGAGGATGCGGAGGGTGTTCTCCGCCGCGGGCACTTTGGAGGGCTTGCGCTCAGTGGTTGTCATGGCTCCCCCATCTTCGGCCCAAGTCGCCATCCATCTTTGCACACTATAGAATATTGCAGTCTGAAATCCCAGATCGATGGGTCACAGTGGGTTTTTTTCACCCATATTTGCCCCATTTGGTGACAGCGGCCACTGCCGCCGTGCCACCATCCATGCCATCAACCCGGCACCCCGTGTTAGAAAGCTCACGCATGAACTCCAAGGGACCCATCCTGACCCGCGGCCTTAACGCCCGCCACATCCGCTTCATGGCGTTGGGTTCGGCCATCGGCACCGGTTTGTTCTATGGCTCCTCGAGCGCCATCCAAAAGGCGGGCCCCGCGGTCTTGCTGGCGTACCTCATTGCCGGGGCAGCCGTCTTCATGGTCATGCGCGCGCTGGGTGAGCTGGCGGTCCGGCACCCCGTTTCCGGGTCCTTCGGCCAATACGCCAGCCGCTACCTCGGCCCTCTTGCCGGTTTCATCACCGGCTGGACCTATGTCTTTGAGATGGCCATCGTGGCCATCGCCGACGTCACGGCGTTCAGCATTTACATGGGCTTCTGGTTCCACGACGTCCCGCGCTGGATCTGGGTGCTCGCCATCATCTTCTTCCTCGCCGCCATCAACCTGCTCAGCGTCAAGGTCTTCGGCGAGCTGGAATTCTGGTTCTCCCTGATCAAGGTCTCGGCCATCATCGCCATGATCGCCGGCGGCGCAGCCATCATCGTCTTTGGTTTTCACTTGGAGGGCGCGCAGGCCGTGTCCGGGGTGGGCAATCTGGTGAACAATGGCGGCTTCATGCCGAACGGCTGGGTGGGGCTGCTGGCCGCGTTCGCCGTCGTGATGTTCGCCTTCGGCGGCATTGAAACCATCGGCGTGACAGCCGGTGAGGCGGAGAACCCCGGCAAGTCCATCCCGTCCGCCGTCAACACCGTTCCCCTGCGGATCCTGCTGTTCTACGTGCTGACCCTGGCCGTGCTCATGAGCCTGGTTCCCTGGCATGAAATCACCGGCGAGACCAGCCCCTTCGTCCAGATTTTCGACTCCCTGGGCATCCCCCTGGCCGCGCACATCCTCAACGCCGTCGTCATCACGGCGGCGCTCTCGGCGATCAACAGCGACATTTTCGGCGCCGGCCGCGTCCTGTTCGGCCTGTCCCAGCAGGGCCACGCGCCCGCCTCCTTTGGCCGGGTTTCCCGGCGCGGCGTGCCCTGGATGACGGTCATGCTCATGACCGGCGTGCTCCTGGTGGGCGTGGTCTTGAACGCCGTGATCCCCGAGGACGTGTTCTTGCTGATCGCCTCCATCGCCACCTTCGCCACCGTGTGGGTGTGGATCATGATCCTGGCCTCGCACATTGCCATGAAGCGCGAAATTGCCCGCTGCCACCTGGCCCCGTCCGCCTTCCCCGTCCCGCTCTGGCCGCTCGCCTCCGTCCTGACAAGCGCCTTCATGCTGGGCATCATCGTGCTGCTGGGCATGTACTCCGACACCCGCACCGCCCTGTACGTTGGGGCGGTCTGGCTGGTGCTGCTGGCCGTTGCGTTCAAGTTGTGGGTGCATGGGAATGGACGACGCCGGCCCGACCTTCCCGACGAAACCCCGCCTGCCGCCGTGGCCGGGCAGGCGGCGGACGAGGTGCCGGTCCGCTGAGACGGCCAGGCTGGCGCCATGTCCGGCCCATTCCGGGACAACGCCTGCGGACATGCGCACCGCGGGGTGGCTTACTGTGAAAAAGTGAAATATCCGACGCTAAGGTGGTGGGGTGGGGCGCTTGTTTGGTTGAACGCTTCTTTGCCGACCGCACACCAACTGCGGATCCGGGTCTGACTGAAAGGACACCATGGAAATCGACGATCTCCTTGAAGTGTTAAACGCCGGTCAAACCATTCCGGGAGACTCACCATTGCATAAGGTCATGCACGAGGTCAGCCAGGACGCCCTGCGCATCACGGGCGAGCTCAATGGGGGATACCGGGAACCGGCGCGAGTGCGGGAACTACTGGCGCAGCTGATCGGCAAGCCAGTTGACGAGTCCGTAACGGTTTTCCCCCCGTTTTACTCCGACTTCGGGAAGAACATCAGCCTTGGCCGGCGGATCTTCATTAATTCCGGGTGCAAGTTTCAGGACCAGGGCGGCGTCGCCATAGGGGATGACTGTCTCATCGGGCACAACGCGGTGATGGCCACTCTCAACCACGACCTAGCACCGAACCGTCGCGCGGATATCCACCCGGCTCCAATCGTCATTGGCCGCAACGTGTGGATTGGCGCCAACGTGACTATCCTGCCGGGGGTGACAATCGGTGACAACGCCGTCATAGCGGCCGCGGCCGTCGTCACCAAGGACGTGCCGGACAACTCGATTGTCGTGGGCTCCCCTGCAAGAGTGGTGCGCTCCGTCACAGACTGAACCGCCCCGCAGCACCGGCACCTTCAAAACCGGCAGCACCGGCCCCTTCGGCAGCTATTGAGATTCGGCGTCGGTCAGCACCAAGGCACTGCGCCCAAACTGGCGCACCTTGCCGTCATCCCACAGCTGCGCCGGCATGGCCCCGCCCAGCAGGGTCCGGGGCAGGCCCGCACCATCACCCAGCGGAACGTCGCTGCCGGCAATGATGACCTTGCCGGAGCGTCGCCCCTTCAACTTGGGCGGGTCGGCAATGATCACGGTGTGC
>JBBSQT010000066.1:0-9015 GCA_038243775.1 Actinomycetales bacterium
CGCCGTGACGGCCGCCGAACACGGCCATCGCGTCAGCCTCCTGGAGGCCGCCGGCGAGATCGGTGGACAGTTCAACGTTGCCAAGCAAATCCCCGGCAAGGAGGAATTCAACGAAACCATCAGGTACTTCGAACGCCAAATCCGGCTGCGCGGCATCGAGCTGCGCCTGAACACCCACCCCACCGCCCAGGACCTCCTGGCCGAAAACTTTGACGAGGTTGTCCTGGCGACAGGCGTCACCCCGCGCCTTCCCGAGCTCGACGGCGTCGACCATCCCAGCGTCCTGACCTACCTTGACGTGCTGCGGGACAAGCGGGAGGTGGGCACGAACGTGGCCATCCTCGGTGCCGGCGGCATCGGCTTTGACGTGGCCGAATACATTACGGCCCAGGGCACCAGCGCCACCCTCGTCCCGGAAAAGTTCTACCGCGCATGGGGCATCGACCCGGACTACAACAACCCCGGCGGCATCACCACGGCCGCCCCGGAGCGGCCCCACCGCCGCGTGGGCCTGTTCCAGCGCAAGGAGACCAAGGTCGGCGCCGGCCTGGGCAAAACGACCGGCTGGATCCACCGCACCGCGCTGAAGGCAAAGGGCGTCCAGATGGTGCCGGGTGTGGAGTACCACAAGATTGACGACGCCGGATTCCACGTCAGCGTCAACGGCGCCGGCACGGTGCTGGCCGTGGACACCGTCATTCTGTGCACCGGACAGGAACCCCGGCGCGAACTGCTGGCCGGGCTGGAAGCCGCCAACGCCGTCGTGCATCTCATTGGCGGGGCCGATGTGGCGGCCGAACTGGACGCCAAGCGGGCCATCGACCAGGGCACCCGGCTGGCGGCGCGGATCTAAATGTCCCTGACCCATGCCATCCTGACCTCGTTGCTGGAAAAACCATGCACGGGTGCCGAGCTGGCCAGGCGCTTCGAGAAGTCCCTGGGGTATTTCTGGCAGGCCACGCACCAGCAGATCTACCGGGAACTGGGAAAGATGGAGCGCGGCGGGCTGCTGAAGACCATGGAACTGCCCACCAGCCGGGGCCGGCAGCGCCACTTCCAGGTGCTCGAGCCAGGCCGGAGCGAACTGGCGCGCTGGTGTGCCGAGCCGGGGGAGCCGCGCCCCATCCGTGATGAGCTGCTGGTGCGGATGCGCGCCGCGGCGGTCGTGGGAACCGTGGATGTCCGGGCGGAGATGCGCAGGCACCAGGGACTGCACGCCCGGACCCTGGAGAAATACGAGCAGATCGAGGCGGGGGACTTTCCGCCAGGGACACAGCTGAGCCGGGCCGGGCAGCTGCAGTTGGCCGTGGTGCGGGCGGGCATCGCCTACGAACGTTCCTGGCTCGCCTGGTGCGGGCAGGCGCTGGAAGATCTGGACGGGCCCGGCCCCTTGGACAACTAAGCTTGCGGCGCCGGGTGAGCTCAGGCCGTCTGGCGGCGCAGGGTCAGGGAGGCGAACAACAGGCCGGCGATGACAAACGCCGCGACCACCACCAGGTCCACGGCCAATGCGGACGTGGGATCGGCGTGGGCGGCGACCTCCTTCAGCCCGTCCACCGCATAACTGAGCGGGAGCACATTGGAGATGACTTCCAGCACGCGATTCATCTGGTCCCGGGCCACAAACAGCCCGCACAGCAGTATCTGCGGGATCACCACGACCGGCATGAACTGCACGGCCTGGAATTCCGTTGTGGCAAAAGCGGAGCAGAGCAGCCCGAGCGCAACACCAAGAACAGCTGTCAGCACCGAGATCAACACCACCCAGCCGGGATTGCCGAGAATGTCCAGACCAAAAATCCAGTACGCGGTGCCGGTGGCCACGAGGGCCTGAAAAGCGGCCATGATGGAAAACGCCAGGGCGTAGCCAAAGAGCAGGTCGGCCTTGTGGATGGGCGTGGTCAGCAGCCGTTCCAAGGTGCCGGAGGTGCGTTCGCGCAGCATCGTGATGGAGGTGACCAGGAACATCACCACAAACGGGAAAATGCCCAACATCATCAAACCCACACGGTCAAAGGTGCGCGGCTGGCCCGGCGCCGGGGACTCATTTTGGTACAACCAATACACCAGTGCCAGCAAGACGGCCGGAACCACCAGGATCAGGCCAATGCTGCGCGGGTCGCCCTTGAGCTGGCGCAACACGCGCGTGCAGGTCGCCCACATCATGACCGCGTTCATGAGGCCGCCTTCCCTGCCGCGTCCGACTCCATGGATTCTTGGATGAGCCGCAAAAACGCCAGCTCCAAATCATCCGTGCGCCCGCGGTCGCGCAACTGTGCCGGCGTCAGCTGCTCCAGCAGCATCCCCTCGCGCAGCAGCAGCAGCGCGTCGCAATGGCCGGCCTCCTCCATGACGTGGCTGGAAATGATCAACGTGGTCCCTTCCGCCGCCATGCCCGCGAACTGCTGCCACAAATCCGCCCGCAGGACGGGGTCCAGGCCCACGGTTGGCTCATCCAACACCAGCAGCCGCGGCTTGCCCACCAGCGCGCACGCCAACGACGCCCGACTGAACTGTCCGCCCGACAGGCCCCCCGCCTTGCGTTTTGCCAAATCTGAGAGCCCGACGGCGGCCAGCACCGCTTGCGCATCGTCCCGGCTGGCGCCGTGGACGGCACCGAAGTACCGCACATTGTCCAGCACGCTCAGGTCCCGGTACACGCTCGGCGCCTGGGTGAGGTAGCCGACGTCGTTCCTGTTCCGGGGATCCCCGGCAGGCCGGCCCAGCACCGAGACGGTTCCGGCACTGATCTTTTGCACCCCCACCATGGCCCGCAGCAACGTGGTCTTCCCGCTTCCCGAAGGACCCAGCAAGCCGGTGATGCGCCCCTGCGGAATGTTGCAGGTGATGTTGGCCAGCACCGTTGATTTTCCGCGGCGGACCCGCAGGCCCTCGACGCTGACACTGACCGGTCCGGCAGGTCCGGACGGGTCCGCCGGGACGGGGGCAAAGGGAGGTTCGGGCGCGGGTGCGGCTGCTCTGTGGGACATGGTGCCTCCTGGACTGCCGGGCGGGTTGCCCTGAGTTCAAACTAGACCGGGCGCCGGGCACTGTCCAGCACTCCGGACCGCACCCGGGGGCGGAACCCCGGACCGGCAGGGCGGGCGGCCGGCGCGGGGCAACAGCGGCGCCGCTGCGCGCCACGTGTGCCACGGCCTGCCATGAACCGGTAGATTGGTCTCGGACCGTCAACATCTGTGGCGGCAGCTACCCTTCAAGAAATGGACCATTCGCCCGTGGCACTTCGCCTTTCCACACTCTTTCTACGTACCCTGCGTGAAGATCCCGTCGACGCCGAAGTGGACAGCCACAAGCTGCTGCTGCGAGCCGGCTACATCCGCCGCGCAGCCCCGGGCATCTACACCTGGCTTCCGCTGGGCCTGCGCGTGCTGCGCAAGGTTGAGGCGATTGTTCGCGAAGAGATGGATGCCATTGGTGCCCAGGAAGTCCATTTCCCCGCCCTGCTGCCGCGCGAGCCCTACGAGACCACGAACCGCTGGCAGGAATACGGCGAGAACTTGTTCCGCCTGCAGGACCGCAAGGGTGCCGACTACCTGTTGGCGCCCACCCATGAGGAAATGTTCACGCTGCTGGTCAAGGACCTGTACTCCTCCTACAAGGACCTGCCGCTGAGCCTCTACCAGATCCAGAACAAGTACCGCGACGAAGCCCGTCCCCGCGCCGGGCTGCTCCGCGGCCGCGAGTTCATCATGAAGGACTCCTACTCCTTTGACATTGACGACGCCGGACTGGACGCCAGCTACACGGCCCACCGCGGCGCCTACTTGCGGATCTTTGAACGCCTGGGCCTGGAAGTCATCCCGGTCGCCGCCACGGCCGGCGCCATGGGCGGGTCCAAGAGCGAAGAGTTCCTGCACCCCATGGCCGTGGGCGAGGACACCTTCGTGCGTTCGGCCGGCGGCTACGCAGCCAACGTGGAAGCGGTCACCACGGTGGTTCCCGAAGCCATCGACTTCAGCAACGCCCCCGCCGCCCAGGTGCTCGACACCCCGGACACCCCCACGATCGAGACCCTTGTCGCGGCCGCAAACCAGCTCGCACCGCGGGCTGAAGGCGCCTGGAGTGCAGCCGACACCCTAAAGAACGTGGTCCTGGCCGTACAGCTGCCCACGGGCGGACGCCAGATCGTCGTCGTGGGACTGCCCGGTGACCGCGAGGTTGACCTCAAGCGCATCGAAGCCAACATTGGCGTGCACCTGGCAGTGGGCGGCGAGCCGGAGGTTGAGCCGGCCGGCGAAGCAGATTTGAAGAAGCACCCGGGGCTCATCAAGGGCTACATTGGGCCCGGCCTGTCCCTGGAAGCCGCCGTGCTCGGCGCCGAGTCGGCCACCAAGATCCTGTACCTGGTCGACCCGCGCGTCGTGTCCGGCACCTCGTGGATCACCGGTGCCAACGAGTCCGGCCGGCACGTCTTCGGCCTCGTCGCCGGCCGCGACTTCACCTGGGACGGCACCGTTGAAGCCGCGCAGGTTCGCGAAGGCGACCCCGCCCCCGACGGTTCCGGCCCCCTGGAAGCAGCCCGCGGCATTGAAATGGGCCACATCTTTGCCCTCGGCCGCAAGTACGCGCAGTCGCTGGACCTAAAGGTCCTGGACCGGAACGGCAAGCTGGCCGTGGTGACCATGGGCTCCTACGGCATCGGTGTCACCCGTGCCGTTGCCGCCCTCGCCGAGTCCAACCACGACGACAAGGGCCTGATCTGGCCCTCCCACGTGGCACCGGCCGACGTTCACATCGTGGCCGTCGGCCGCGGCGAGGAGATCTTTGCCGCCGCCGAGCAGCTCACCGCCGATCTTGAAGCCGCGGGCCTGGACGTCATCTACGACGACCGCCCCAAGGTTTCCCCCGGCGTCAAGTTTGGCGACGCCGAGCTCATCGGCGTTCCCACCATCCTGACTGTTGGCCGCGGACTCGCGGACGGCGTCGTGGAGATCAAGAACCGCGCCACCGGCGTTGCCGAAAACATCGCCGTCGTCGACGCGGTCCAGTACCTCCTCAACCAGCAGTAGCTCTCAGCACGGGCTTCAGCCCGGCTTTGGGTCCGGCCCCTCGGCGGCAGCCGCTGCCGACATCCCCCGCGGGTTGTCCGGCGGCAGCCGCCGAAGCCTCGCTTGCCTGCGCCCGCTTCTCTTTTGCTTCCACCTTTGCCCGCCACACACACATATTCTTGGGGGGAACCATGGTTTCCGGTTTTGAAAACATCACGATGGCCACGATCCTGTTGGTCATTGTTGCCGGGTTCGCGGCCGGCTGGGTCGACGCCGTCGTGGGCGGGGGAGGGCTGATCCAGCTTCCGGTCATGCTCATGATCCCCGGCATCACTCCCGTGCAGGCGCTGGCAACCAACAAGATGGGCTCCATCTTCGGCACCGCCACCAGCTCGGTGACGTATTACAAACGGGTCAAACCGGACATGCGCACGGCCCTGCCCATGGCCGGGGTCGCACTGGTGAGCAGCGTGGGCGGGGCCATTGTGGCGGCCAGCCTGCCCGGCTCCGTCTTCAAACCCATCATCGTCGTCGCCCTTGTCGCGGTGCTGCTGTTCACTGCGCTCAAGCCCAACGTTGGCGAACTGACGGCCCTGCGGCACAGCGGGCGCAAGCACTACATCATCGCCGGCTGCATTGGCGGGGTGATTGGTTTCTACGACGGGCTGATCGGGCCGGGCACCGGATCCTTCCTGATCATCGCCATGGTCAGCCTCATGGGCTACGCGTTCCTGGAAGCCAGCGCCAAGGCCAAGATCGTGAATCTGGCGACCAATGCCGGTGCGCTCATGTTTTTCCTTCCGCACGGATCCCTGCTCTGGGGGGTGGGCCTGATCCTGGGCGGCGCCAACATGGCTGGCGGCTACCTGGGTGCCCGCACAGCCGTGAAGCAGGGCAGCAAATTCATTCGGATCGTGTTCCTGGTGGTTGTCACCGTGCTCATCATCAAGCTCGGCCTGGACGTGTGGAACGAAAACTTCCTGCACCGATAACGGCACCACGGACAGCCACTGGACCCCGTGATCCCCTCAAGGACGTCGTCCTTTGGGCGGGCATGACCACCAGCACCATCCACAGCTCGCTTGACTCCTACGTCGCCGCGACCGGGCAGGTCCTGGCAGCGCTGGCAGCCAAAAAAAACTAGTCGAGCCGCTTGAGCTGATGCGCGTCCGGCAGTCCCGGCAAGGTTTTGCCCGCCATGGTGCTGGCAACCCACAGGGACCGCCGGGCGTCGTCGGCATGGCCCGGCTCCTCCAGGTAGCACAGCGCATTGTCCACTTCCCGCAGCACGGCCCACCGGGCGCTGAGTTCCCCGTCCAAACCGGCTGACTGCGCCAGGGCGGAGGCACGACGGCGCAGCCCACCTTCTGCGTTGATCGCCGGCAAATCCTGCAGCCGGTTCCAGAGACAGGGCGCAACAGCGAATTCCGCATCTCCCACCTGAACCTGCGGATCGATGGCAAGGTACTCCGGGCTGCCCTGCCTGGCGAGAATATTTTCAAAATGCAGGTCTGTATGAACCAGGACGTCGTTGCTGCTGCGGCGGCCAATGGCTCCCCGTGTTTGGCAGACCTCCAGTGCGGCTTCCAGCAGCCAGCGGGGAAACGGTTGTGACAAGTCCGCCCAGCGTTGGGGAAGTTCGTCGCTGTAGCGCTCGGCCGTGGCGGCAATGTGGGGAAGGTTCGCCCACTCGGGTCGGTCGTCCGGGGCAATGCTCAATTGCCGCACCACGGTGCCCCAAATTGCGGCAGACTCGTCCATGGGCAGGGCGGCCAGCGAGCGAAGTTGATCGAGGCGCTCCAGGAGCAAGGCACCAATGTCCGGGTCCGATTCAAGGAGACGCACGCTGCCCTGTCCGTTCCACAAGTACAGCGCCACCGGTTCCAACAGGGCCTCGTCGTGGGGAAAGGCAACCTTCAGGGCGCCAGCACTGCCATCGGAGCGCCGCACCGGAACGACCAAGCCGGAGTGGCCGTGCCAGGCCTGGCCACCCGGCGCCAGGTCCGGCTGAAGTTCCCATTGGGACAGTGCCTTGCGAATAAACCCCGGAAGGCGGCTCAGCCACGCCCGCCCCTGCCGTGTGTGGCGGTGGCGAAGGCGCAGCGGCTCAGGGATCTCGACTCGGGCGGGCACAGTTGTGATTCTAGCCAACCAGTCCACTGGAGCCGAGCAGGCGGCCAATGGCGAAGGTCGCGGCCAGCGCCAACGCGCCACCCATCACCACACGGCTCGCGGCCCTGTTCCGTGAGCCGCCCCCGATCATGGCACCGATCCAGCCGGTGATTCCAAGCGCCAACAGGACGGCCACGAAGGTGACGGGAACGCGCATGCCTTCCGGCGGCAGCAGAATGGCCAGCATGGGCAGGATGGCGCCCAAGGTAAAGGCAATGGCGGAGGCGAAGGCAGCATGCCAGGGGCTGACGACGTCGTTCTCAACCAGGTTCAGGTCCACGGCCAGGTGGGCGCCCAAGGCGTCGTGCTCGGTCAGTTCTTCCGCGACCAGGGCAGCCGTGCCAGGGGAAAGGCCCTTCCCTTCGTAAGCCGCGGCGAGGTGCTGGCGGCTTTCCTCCGGGGCGCGATTGAGGGCTGTCTTTGTCCGCGCGATCATGGACTTTTGGCTGTCGCTCTGGCTGCTGACAGAAACATATTCGCCCAAGGCCATGGAGATGGCACCGCCCACCAACGCTGCCATTCCGGCGGTGAGGATGGGCCCGGAGCCCTGCGTGGCGCCGGCCACTCCAACGACAACGGCTGCCACTGAAACTATTCCGTCATTGGCGCCGAGAACCCCGGCTCGCAGCCAGTTCAGCCGTTGTGCGATTTCCCCGGTTGTTGAGAGCTGTCGGGGCTGTTTCATATCTTGCATGCGCTTCATGTTTCCAGCAAACCACCGGGATGTTGTTGGCGCCAGCAAGGAAAGGATGTCCTCGCGAAGGCTTGGCTGCCCTCAGTTCTTGACCTGCATGCCAGCCGTTAGAGGGCCGTGGGGACCAGGGCCGCGGCAAGTCCCGGCAGGGGATCCAAGATGCCGCCCCATAGGGTTTGGGAATGGGTGGTATCCAACAGCCAGGCCACGGAGATTTGACGCAGCAGGGAGGTGTTGGCAAGGGTGGCTGCTGGTGTGGCTTGGGCAGCGGGACCATTGGCTGCACCGCCCAAAGTGGGCTCGGTTGTGCTGGCGGCAACGGGTGGAGTGCTCAATGCGGCCAAGTCGGCGTAGCTGGAGGCCAGTTGCCCCTCAAGTCCGGCCAGTGCAGCCTCGGGGTCGGCCTTGAATTCAGGTGCCAAGGCAAAACCGGGGGAGGGGAGCTTTCTGGGCAGGCAGCGGACTTGCAGTTCTGCGTTGAGCAGCGTCAGTTTTCCCTGATGGCGGGCCAGGAGCTCCTCGGCCTGGGAAAAGTGCGTGTCGTCCAGCCGCGGCGTGGTGGACTGGTAGGCGTAGATGGCTTTTTGTTCGCCATCCGCCGCTGCGAGCAGCGCCCCATCAATGGTTGCTCCAGGGCGTGGTTCCAGAGTTGAGCTGCATTCCGGGCCCGACGGCAAGGGGAAGTCAACGGTTGCAGGCAGCCAGGGGGTCCCCGCCGGTGTCATGCCGGCCGCTGCGCCGAGTGCCCGGCCGCGCAGCAATTGGCTGGTCCCCGCAGCTGCGAAAACCCTGCCCATGGCATGGTCGGCGCCCAGCGCATGGTCCAAAAGCTGTGCACCGTTGGACTGCAGATCAGCAATGACCCGGTCCAGGCCTGCCGGCGTCAATGCAAGCTCGGACGGTGTTGGCGAAGCGGTGCTCGGCGGCAGGCCGTCACCCAGGGCTGAAAGTTGAACCGCCAAATCGGCGGTCGTGTCCTTGAGCAGCTGCGCCAATTCTGGCTGTTCCCCTGCCGCACCCAACGCGGCAACGTGTTGTTCGAGCGCCAAAGTGTTCGCCCACGCGGTTTGGCGGTGCTCTTCGGTTTTCGTCGGTCCGGTCTTGGGGTCATTCTTGCCTGACAACACTGTTCCCGTGCCA
>JBBSQT010000067.1:0-9008 GCA_038243775.1 Actinomycetales bacterium
GGCGGCATCTACTACACGGGACCGTCGGACGATTTCTCCCGACCCGGGCGCATGTGGTGGTCTGTGCCGGAAGGCGAGGATTCCTTCACCACGTGGGCCGAGACCACCACCGTCTACCACGAGGGCGTGCCGGGCCACCACTTGCAGGTTGCCACGGCCACCTATCAAAGCGGGCTGCTGAACGATTGGCGCCGCAACGCCTGCTGGGTTTCCGGGCACGGCGAGGGTTGGGCGCTCTACGCCGAACGGTTGATGGACGACCTGGGCTACCTGGCTGACCCGGGCGACAAAATGGGCATGCTGGACGGGCAGCGCATGCGGGCCGCCCGCGTCGTGTTCGACATAGGCGTGCACCTGGGTCTGGAAATTCCGTCCCCATGGGGGTCCGGGACTTGGACGGCCGGGAAGGGCCTGGAGTTCCTGCGCGCCAACCTCGACCTGTCCGCCGGCCAGCTCGACTTCGAATTCAACCGCTACCTAGGGTGGCCCGGACAGGCGCCGTCGTACAAAATCGGCCAGCGCTTGTGGGAGGACATCCGTGACGCCCGCGCAGCCCGCGACGGCGACGCGTTCTCGCTGCGCGACTTCCACACCCAGGCGCTGAACCTGGGATCGGTGGGGTTGGACACGCTGAAGGTTGCCTTGCTGGGCTGATAAATCTGCCGGTGGGCGCCCTGCGCACCCCAGCCACCAGTTGCGGTGAAGTCCGTCCCGGACCATTGCCTCTGCATGGCTGCACACCAGATGGTTTGCAGCCCGCTGCCACACAGCCGGTTCACGGTGTACGCCGGGGTGGACTTGTCCAAGATGGAGGCGAGGGCCACCCTGCGTGCGTTGTAGGCATCAGCCCAACCTGCCCAATGCAGCCCATCACCACTTCGGAAATATCCGCCCGGGGAATACCGGAACGCTCAATAGCTGCCCTCGCTGCCGCCGCCCCGAGTTCATGGGCCGGAACGTCTTTCAAGACCGCACCAAAACTGCCGATCGGGGCCCGATCACCCTCCAAGATGACAATTTTCTGTCCACTTCCCACTGTTACGTTCGTGACTTCCCTGTCCTGTCTTCTGGGCGTTCTGCTGCTTACTGTTCTTGCATGGCGGCCGGCGCACCGGGAATGAGGTCCAGTTTTGGATTCATCACCACATCCGCCACATTGCGCGCTGCCACCTCTCCTGATTGCAGACTCGTGATTTCTGATGCGTGATTTCACCCTCTCCCCGCGCTCCGAACTGGCAGCATACGAACCCCAAGAGCTGCGTAACAATCAAAGTTGCGATCCGTAACAAGGGGAAACACAAATTCTTCGATGCTATCTTGTGCCACCTACCGTTGAGCCATGACTTCCACAGCAAGCACCCCCAAGGTGTCCAAACTGCCCGGGTGGGCAAGCTCCTTCGGCGTCCAAATCATTGCCGGCCTTATTGCCGGCCTCGTCCTGGGCCTCATTGCCCGCCAGCTTGGCGGCGACCCCGAAACCGATCCCAACGGCCTGGTCACCACGCTGAGCCTCATTGGTTCAAGCTACGTTTCCATCCTGAAAGCGGCCGTGGTGCCGCTCATCTTTACCGCGGTGGTTTCCTCCATTGCGAACCTGCGCCAGGTCACCAACGCGGCACGACTGGCCTGGAACACGCTGCTCTGGTTCGCCATCACGGCCCTGATTGCTGTGGTCATCGGGATCGTGCTCGGAACGGTGTTCCAGCCCGGAGCCGGCACCGGAACGGCCACACCCACGGACTACACGGGCAAGACCGGTGACTGGTGGGCCTTCCTCGTCGGACTCTTCCCGTCCAACTTCCTGGGCCTGGGTGCTTCCACCAAGACCGCGGACTCCGGCGACCTGGTCACCAGCGTGAACTTCAACGTCCTGCAGATCCTTGTCATCGCCATCGTCATTGGCATCGCGGCCCTGAAGGTGGGCAAGGCAGCTGATCCGTTCCTGAAGCTCAACGGTTCCGCCCTGGCCGTCATCCAGAAGGTGCTGTGGTGGATCATCCGCCTGGCCCCGATCGGCACCGTCGGGCTGATCGGCAACGCCGTCGCCAGCTACGGCTGGACCACCATCGGCTCGCTGGGCAAGTTCACCGTGGCCATCTATGTCGGTTTGGCACTCGTGCTGTTCGTTGTCTACCCCGTGATCATCAGGGCCCACGGCCTGTCCATCAAGGCATACTTCTCCGGTGTGTGGCCGGCCGTCCAGATGGGCTTCGTCTCCCGCTCCTCCATCGGCACCCTGCCCCTAACCCAGCGCGTGACCGAACGCAACCTCGGCGTACCCCGCGCCTACGCATCCTTTGCCGTGCCGCTGGGCGCCACCACCAAGATGGACGGTTGCGCCGCCATCTACCCGGCCATTGCAGCCATCTTTGTGGCCCAGTTCTTCGGCATCCAGCTGGACCTGGGACAGTACCTGCTGATCGTGCTCGTCTCCGTCCTTGGCTCCGCCGCCACGGCAGGCACCACCGGCGCCGTCGTGATGCTCACCCTGACCCTGTCAACCCTGGGACTGCCGCTCGCCGGCGTCGGACTCCTGCTCGCCGTCGACCCCATCCTGGACATGGGCCGCACCGCCGTGAACGTGGCAGGCCAGGCGCTGGTTCCCACCATCGTTGCCAAACGCCAGGGCATTCTGGATGAGGCCTTGTACAACGCGCCGCGCAACGGCGACCCCTTTGCCGACGACTCCGAGAACCGGCTCGCCGAAGCCGTCCCGGCACAGGGCACGGACGGGACCGACCCGCAGCGCGAGCTCACCAACGCATAGGACCGGACCCCGCCAAGGGGCAGCCCAAGCTGTGCAGCTCATCAAAAGTCCCGCCCGGGGACGGTCCACGGACCTGACCCGGGCGGGACTTTGCGTTTCCCGCCGTTTCCTGCCGCTTCCCGCCAGCCTTCAAGTTGCACTACGTGCAAACTTGCACTTAGTGTAGTGGGGTGAGCAATTCCGCCTTTCCCCCGTCCCAAACCGCCCAGCCCCCGGCAGCGCCACCTGCCCCACCCACCCGCCGTGAGCTGAACAAGGCGGCCACCCGTGACGCCATCGCCCAGGCCGCGCTGGACTTCCTGCGCACCCAGGGCATGAATTCGTTCACGGTCGACGACGTCGCTGCCGCTGCCGGAGTCTCACGGCGCACCTTCTTCAACTACTTTTCCTCGGTCGAAGCGGCAGTTGCCAGCTTCACGCAGAACTACCTGGACCAGGTCATTGTGGAGTTGGAGGCCCGCCCGGCAGATGAGCCGCTGCTCGAGTCGGCGCAGATTGCGCTCTCAGCCGGAAGTCCCAAGGAACTGGCCGTCCTGGCCGAAACGTTCGTGTTGACGCAGGACCCCCAGCTGGCGCGCTTCCAGCTCCAGGCATGGGATGAGTGCAGCGCCAAAATCATTGACTTGGCACGCCACCGGCTTCCGCCCGGAACTGATGAGCTGTACCTGCATGTTTTGGTGGGGGCCGTCATTGGCAGCTGCCGCGCCGCCTTCCAAGTCTGGTTCCAACAGCACGGCACCAACATCACCGCCGAATCGTTGGCCCAGTTGCGCACAAACCTGCAGCGCACCATCTCCCACATTCGCAACGGCTTCAACAACTAGATTTTTATTGCCTGCGCCCCGTCCAGGCATCTTGAGAGAATGGAACAATCATGGCCCTTTGGCTTTATCGACTCGGGCGTTTTTCCGCCCGCCGTGCATGGCTGGTGATCGCCGCCTGGGCGGTCATCATGGGCCTGGTGGGTGGCGCCGCCGCACTGTTCATGGGCCCCATGTCCAACAACTTCGAAATTCCCGGCACGGAAACACAGCAGATCGCTGACAAGCTCCGGGCCGAGCTGCCCGAGGCGTCCGGTGGCTCCGGCTCCGTGGTCTTCACCAGCACCGACGGCAAGGCGTTGACATCCGGGCAGGAGAAGGACATCACGGCCGCACTGAAGACCGTGACCACCATCCCCTCCGTCAAGGGCGTCATTGACCCGTTCCTGGTGACGGAACAGCAGCAGGCAGGTAAGGCGCAGCTGGCCGACGGCGCCAAGCAACTGGCCGACGGTGAGGCCCAGGCCGCTGCGGAACTGCCCAAACTTGAGGCAGGCGCCAAGCAGCTGGCGGATACCAAGTCCCAGCTCGATGCCGGCCAGGCACAGCTCGACGCGCAGAAGGAGCAGCTGGCAGCCCTTCCGGCCGACTCCCCGCAGGCCCAGGCCGGAGCAGCCCAAATGGCCGCCGCGCAGGCGCAAATCGACGCCGGGATGGCCCAGTGGCAGGCCGGGCAGGATCAGTATGATGCCGGCAAGGCAAAGTACGACGCCGGTCTGGCCACCCTTGCCGAAAAGAAGGCGGAGCTCTCAAACGGCCAGCGAACAGCCGACGCCGGCGCAGGCATCCTGTTCGTTTCCGAGAACAACAAGGCCGCGATAGGCCAGATCCAGTTCACCGAATCAATGCAGGCCGTCACCCCGGCGGACCGCCAGTTGGTGCAGGACAAGCTGAACACGCTCAACGCCAACGGTGTGGGCGTGGACTACAGCAAGGAAATCGTCGAGGACGTTTCCGAACTCTTCGGCATCTCCGAAGTGGTCGGCATTGCCGTTGCAGCGGCGGTGCTGCTGATCATGCTGGGCACCTTCGTGGCCGCCGGGCTGCCGCTGCTCATGGCCATTGTGGGCGTGGGCGTTGGCGTGGGCGGCACCATGGCGCTGACCACCGTGATTGACATGTCCTCCATCTCCCCCATGCTTGCCCTCATGCTGGGCCTGGCCGTGGGCATCGACTACTCCCTGTTCATCGTCAACCGCCACCGCCAGCAGCTGCTGGCCGGCATGGCCATGCACGAGTCCATCGCCAAGGCCACCGGCACCTCCGGCAACGCCGTCACTTTCGCAGGGCTGACGGTGGTCATCGCCCTCGCGGCACTCTCGGTCACGGGCCTGCCGTTCCTGGCGATCCTGGGCCTGGCCGCGGCGGCAACCGTCGCCATTTCCGTGCTGATCGCACTGACCCTGACCCCGGCGCTGCTCTCCCTCATGGGCACCAAGGTCATCTCCAAAAAGACGTGGGCCAAGAACGCTGCTGCGGCTGCCAAGCACCGGGCCTCCCTGGAAGGGATGGACGACGCCGGCAGGCTCGCCGCCGATGAGGGTGCCGACGTTGCCCGCAGTGCCCGCGGTTGGGGCGGCCTCGTGACAAAGCACCCGCTCATTTCACTCGTCACGGCCGTGGTCGCCCTGGGCGTCATTGCCATCCCGGCCACCGGGCTGCGCCTTGCCCTGCCCGACGGCGGCTCCGAACCCGTGGGTTCCAGCGCCTACAACGCCTACACCATCACGGGTGAGAACTTTGGCGAGGGCATGAACGGGCCCATCATCGTGGTCGGCTCCCTGCCGGCCGGTTTGGACGCCGCCACTGCAGCCGAGCTGAACCTGGAGGTGGCCGATGCGCTCCGTGCCGTCAACAACGTCAAGGCCGCCGTGCCCGTCATGCTCAGCAAGGACCTGCGCACCGCCGTCTACCAGGTCATCCCCACCGAGGGGCCGGCCAGCGAAAGCACAGTGCAGGTGGTCCATGACCTGCGCACCGAAGGCGCCACCATCAAGGCCGAGAACAATGTCAGCATCGGTCTCACAGGCCAAACGGCGGCGAACGTCGATGTCTCGGAGAAGCTGGGAGCGGCGCTGCCGCCCTACCTGGCCATCGTCGTCGGGCTTTCCCTGCTCCTGCTGATCCTGGTGTTCCGCTCCATCCTGGTGCCGCTGCTGGCAACCGCCGGCTTCCTGCTCTCCCTCGTGGCTGCCTTTGGCGGCGTGGTTGCCGTGTACCAGTGGGGCTGGCTGGGCGGGATCTTTGATGTTGCCCATCCGGCGGCCGTGCTCAGCTTCCTGCCCATCATCCTGATAGGCGTGCTGTTCGGCCTGGCCATGGACTACCAGGTGTTCATCGCCTCCGGCATGCGCGAGGCCTACGCCCACGGGCAGGAGGCGAAGCAGGCGGTGCGGACCGGCTTCAAGCATGCCGCGCCGGTTGTCACGGCGGCCGCGATCATCATGATCAGCGTCTTCTCCGGCTTCATCTTCAGCCACCTGACCATGGTGCGCCCGCTCGGCTTCGCCCTGGCATTCGGCGTCCTCGTTGACGCGTTCGTGGTGCGGATGACGATCGTCCCGGCGGCCATGCACCTGCTGGGCAAGTCGGCGTGGTGGATCCCGAAGTGGCTGGATGCGATCCTGCCGGACGTGGACGTTGAGGGCGCCAAGCTGGCCTCCCTGACCGTGCCCGAGGACGCCTCGGCGCTGGAGGAGCAGCCGGACCCGGTCAATGGCTAGGAATTCGCGGCGGCGGACGCTTTCTGGAGGCGAACCGCCCCACGCGTGACCTCCCCTGAATCGAGTGTGCAGTTAATCGCAGTGTTTGAGCAAAACACCCTGATTAAATGCACACTCGATTTCGTTTTGGTGTTTCCGCCTTGAGGTTGGGGCGCCTTTCGATCGCTGGTGCCCGTCCTGGACTCTTTCGCCTAACAGTCCAGACGCGTTTGCTTAATGTAGCAACCGTCAGGAGGCCGGGATGTCCGCAACCAAGGAACCGGCGACTCGAGCCGGAAAGCCCAACGTCGGGGAACACGTTCAACATGAGCCTGCCATCGATGTTGAGCCGGTGACCGCACTACAACTTCGTCACCTGACGGACGAGGTGAAGGCCTTGCGTGAATTGCTCCTGCAGGAGCCATCACCGGCGGCAAGAGCCAAAAAGTCCAGCGCTTTGGAACTGCTCGTTCGCTTCGAGGGACTACTCGCAGACATGCAAGAGTTGATCGTCCCAATGGCCCCACCACCGGCCCACAACCGCTCATTCATCACCATTGCCGACAACATGGCGACGAGCATCAAGGCTTTGGGCCCTGCCTTGGCCGAAATTAAGACGCACGTGTCGCCCCAGCTTGCCCGCAGCGTTGCAGCAACGGAGAACGCTTGGAGGAAGCTGAGTTTGGCCTGCTCTCAAGCCTGGAAGTTTCAGAACTGGTTGGTTCCAAATCACCGAACCGCAGCTACGCCTCCGAGCAGCGTTCCAAGGGCAGGCTGATCGCGGTGAAGCGCCCCGGCGGCCTCCGGTATCCTGGGTTCCAATTCGACCGCGATGAACACACCATTCGGCCCGTCATGGCCGAACTGATCCGGGTTGCCGATGAAGCCGGGCACTCTGAAGCGAGTTTGGCTTTGTGGATGACGTTGCGCACGGGCTATCTTGACGGAGACCGGCCGCTCGATCAGCTGTCCAATCCTGACAAGGTGGCGGAGGCTGTCAGGCAATCTTTCAACGTCCAGTGGTGAGGCATGTCCCCGGCAAGTCGATTGAGCCGGAGGAGTTCATATTGGAATCCGGAATCGGGCTGCACCGTGTTTTCAGCAACCGCCGGACAGCTGGTGTCACCGAGTTCAACTCCGGTTTGGGTTCTGCCACCCGCTTCGCCTTCTTCGGGGATCCCGTCGTTCCCGTGCTCTATGCGGCGCAGACCGAGGAGGCTGCAATCTGCGAGTCAATTTCTGCACGACGTCCCTGCAGGCCCGGGAGATGTAATGTACGACGCCATCGCCGACAAAATCTGCGCCGCCCTGTCACCCACCCGGGACCTGCGGCTCGCATCACTTATGGGAGACGGCCTGCGCAAGCTCGACAGTGAAGCCCAATTCGTCACGGGCACGACGGCATCGAGGTATGGACAGACCGTGCGATGGGCTGAGGCCGCGCACGCTGCGGGATTCGACGGTCTGGTGTGGATGAGCAACCGCCGGAACACGGACAGGTCCTTCATCTTTTTTGGCGACAGGGTCAGCCCTGGACATCTCTTGGCATTGCCCGGGCACGGACGGATCTTTGCTGCGGGTCCGGACTTCGATTGGCTGGCTGATTATCTCGGCAGGCTGCAGATTGACATCCTGCTCCCCTGATCTTGGGCCTTCGGCGGGTAGCGACTTCCTCCACTGTGAGAGTTTCCGCGAAAGAACCAAGGGAAGCCTCCTCGAAATCGGAAGTACATTCAATCGCGGTGCTTGAGTGGCAAAACACACTGATTAACTGCACACTCGATTTTGTTTTTGGGTGCGGGTTTCATGCCCCGGCAGCCGCCCGCACGCAGGCAGGCAGGCAGGCAACGGAGAGGCTACGTCCCCCACCCACTTCTCGACGGGCTGCCGGTGGACGTTGTGCTGAGCGCGACAGTATCGGCAACGGTGGTTTCAAGCTTGATGTTGCGTGCGCCCTTGGCCCTTGGCCCTTAGCACTTAGGAGCTCGGCCAAGTCTCCGCCCATCCGCTCTGCGACCTCGCGAATTTCCTGCTCCGGCAAGCCGTATTCCGGCAGCAGCGGCGCGGGCGGCTACTTCCGGGAGCGGTTGCGCCGTGCCTGCTGCCGCTTTTGCACAATGACGGCCACCACTGCCACCACGATGGCTCCGGCCATGGCGATTTCCATAGGTCCTGCCTTTCCCTGAAGTCCACGCCACCCACGGACAATCCGTGGACAACCGGCGTATAACCCAGCCTCCAGCATAGGCGAGAGCCCTGGCCGAAGCGCCCTGCGCCCTACACCAGTGCCGGATCGTCGATGATGCCCTGGACCATGGCCCCGTAGTGCTGGATCAGCTTCTCGTCCTCCAGTTCGGACGCCTCCAGCAGGCCAAGCACGCGGATGCCGGCCCCGAGCCCCATGACGGCACAGACCACCAGCTGTGATTTATGCAGCTTCGGGGTGGTGTCCCCGATCCTGGCGGCTATCTTGCGCACGTAGTTTTCGCGCACTTCGGCCCGGGCCGCCTCAGGGTCGGGGGTGTCCTGCACCAGCAGCGCCACCATGGACCACGGCTCCAACTCACCGGCCCCCCGCCGTCGCAGGATCCGCCGGACCAGGGCAAAGCCCAACGGTTCTTCCTTCCCGGAGAGCAGGTCCATGTTGGCGGCATCCGGTGCAGCGGCCGCATACATTTTGGCCTTGCTGCCCATCACCTTCATGACCATGGCCGGAGA
>JBBSQT010000068.1:0-8988 GCA_038243775.1 Actinomycetales bacterium
CCAGGTCGGCAAAGGAGAGGTCGGCAATCATCTGCCAGTCCCCCACCAAAAGGTGCAGCCATTCGGCGTCGCCCGGTCCCAGCCCGGAACTGTCCCTGATCATGTCGGCAAAAATTGCCATGAGGCTCCTTAAGAAGTGGTGGCGGCACCCGCTGGAGCCAGCGGGTGCCGCACAAACTGTTGCAACCGTGCGGTTGCAACGTCACGGTGCGCGGCTAGCGCCGCACAATCGAACGCAAGAGCCTCAATGCTACCGACAAGGACGCCATGTCGTCTTGTTCCAGTTCATTGACTTCGGCAAACATGCGCCCGGCACGGTCCAGCTGTTCCTGGTTCTGGCCCTCCCAAGCCTCAATCCGCTCCAGGGCAGGATCACCGGCTTCGGTGCTGTCCATGACGTTGCGGGTCATGTCCGCCGTGGTGGCGTACAAATCATCGCGCAGTGCTGCACGGGCCAGGGCCTGCCACCTGTCGTTGCGGGGCAGCGCCGTGATCCGTTCCAGCAGCGAATCCACACCGTAGCGGTTGTACAGCGTGTAATACACGCCGGCCACAACATCCTGCGGTTCCTGCAGGTATTCACTCACCGTGGCCACATCGAGCAGCGGGAAGGTTTCAAAGAGCTCAGCCCAACGCCGCCCCAACGTCTCCGGCATGTCGAAGGCGTTGGCCTTCGCGTACCAGGCGGCAACCCGCTCCACATCCTGGCCCTGGAAGAAGTCGCCCATGCGGGCGCCCAACGAACTGACCACGGGCTTGAAGCGGTCGACTATCTCTTCCACGCTCTGCTGCTTTACACCCGCGTTGATCAGCCACCGCACCGCCCGGTCCAACAGGCGGCGCATGTCCAGGTGAACCCTGCACCACTGTTCGGTGGGGAAGCTCGGCGGCAGTTCACGCAGCGCGGCAGTCATCGAATCGAAGTCGAAAATCTCGTGCAGGGCCACGAAGGCCTTGGCAACGGTGACTTCATCCGCCGAGGATTCTTCCATGGCACGAAAGGCAAAGGTGATGCCTCCGAGGTTGACCATGTCGTTGGCAACGACGGTGGCAATGATTTCCTTGCGCAGCGGATGCGAATCCAGGTCCGCGTCGAAGCGCTCGGCAACTGCGGTGGGGAAGTAGCTGCGCAGCGTTGACTTGAACCAGGGGCCGTCGGCAAGGTCGCTTTCGCTCAGGGACTTGGCAAGTTCCATCTTGGCGTAGGCCAGCAGGACTGCCAGTTCCGGGGAGGTCAGGCCCTGTCCGGCCGCCAGCCGTTCGGCCAGCTCGGCGTTGCTGGGCAGGGCTTCAAGTTCCCTGTCCAGATCGGCATTTTCTTCCAGCCAGTCCATGAAGCGCTCATAGCTGGGGCTCCACTCAACAACACGCTGGCGGTCGTTGAGCAGCAACACGTTCTGCTCAATGTTGTCCTCCAGCACCATGTGCCCGATTTCATCCGTCATCGACATCAGGAAGTCGGTGCGTTCTGCCGGGTCCAGCTTGCCTGCGGCGACCATGCGGTCCACAAAGATCTTGATGTTCACTTCGTGGTCAGAGCAGTCGACACCCGCCGAGTTGTCGATGGCATCGGTGTTCAGGATGACCCCGTGCAGGGCCGCCTCAACACGGCCGCGCTGGGTCATGCCCAGGTTTCCGCCTTCGCCGATGACCTTCACGCGGAGGTCGGCACCGTCCACACGGATGGAATCATTGGCCTTGTCGCCCACGGAGGCATTGGTCTCGGTGCTGGCCTTGATGTAGGTGCCAATGCCGCCGTTGTACAGCAGGTCGGTCGGTGCCAGCAGGACGGCCTGCAGCAGCTCCTGCGGGCTGAGCGTGAGCGTTCCCTCAGGCAGCCCGAGCGCCGTCCGGACTTCGGCAGAGATGGGGATGGTCTTCAAGGTGCGTGAGTACACCCCGCCGCCCTGGCTGATCAGTTCCTTGTTGTAGTCCTGCCACGAGGACCGGGGCAGATCGTAGAGACGCTGGCGTTCATCAAAGGCAACGCCGGGCTCCGGGTTCGGGTCAAGGAAAACGTCCCGGTGGTCAAAGGCCGCCACGAGCCGCACGTGGCGGGTGCGCAGCATGCCGTTGCCGAACACGTCGCCGGACATGTCACCCACGCCAACTGCCGTGAACTCCTGGGACTGGGTGTCGACGTCGAACTCGCTAAAGTGCCGCTTGACGGACTCCCATGCGCCGCGGGCGGTGATGCCCATGGCCTTGTGGTCGTAGCCGACCGAACCGCCCGAGGCGAACCCGTCGCCCAGCCAGAAGTTGTACTCGTCGGAGATGGCGTTCGCCGTGTCGGAGAACGAGGCGGTCCCCTTGTCGGCAGCGACCACCAAGTAGCTGTCGTCCCCGTCGTGGCGGACCACGTTCAGCGGCGGCACCACGATCTCGCCGTCGGCGGTGCTGACCAGGTTGTCGGTCACATCGAGCAGGCCGCGGATGAATTCCTTGTAACTTTCCTTGCCCTCGGTCATCCAAGCGCCGCGGTCATGGGCCGGGTTGGGCAGCTGTTTGGCGAAGAACCCGCCCTTGGCGCCGGTGGGGACGATGACGGCGTTTTTGACCGTCTGCGCCTTGACCAGGCCCAGCACCTCGGTGCGGAAATCTTCCCGGCGGTCCGACCAGCGCAGCCCGCCACGGGCCACCTTGCCAAAGCGCAGGTGCGTGCCTTCAACGCGCGGGGAATAAACCCAGATTTCAAACATGGGCCGTGGGGCCGGCAAACCGTCGATCGCTGTCGGGTCAAACTTGAAGCTGAGGTAGGGACGGTCCTGGTAGTAGTTGGTGCGCAGCGTGGCATCGACCAGGTTGGTGAAGGTGCGCAACACCCTGTCCGCGTCAAGGGTGGGCACATTCTCCAACGCCGCGTTCAGGCGCTCATGCACCTCTTCCTGCAGCGCCGCCCGGGATTCCTGGGCCACTGCGGGGTCGAAGCGCGCTTCGAAGAGCTCCACCAGGCCGCGGGTCACGGAAACGTTGTGCAGGAGGGTGTCGGCAATGAACCCGAAGGAGTTGGTGTTCCCCATCTGGCGCATGAACTTGGCATAGGCCCGCAGGATGATGACCTGGCGGGCCTGCATGCCTTCGGTGAGCACCAGCCGGTCGAAGTTGTCAGACTCGCTGATCCCGGAAATTGCAGCCCCGAAAGCTTCCTTGAGCAGGTCTGCGGTAGCCAACGGATCCACGCCGGCGGGGTACTTCAACCCCAGGTCGTACAGGAAGAAGTCGCGCTTGTCGGCCGTTTCAATCTCAAAGGGCCGTTCGTCAAGGACCTCGAGTCCCAGGTTGTGGAAGAACGGCAGGATCTTGCTCAGGCTTTCCGGGTGCGCCATGTACAGCTTGACGCGGGCGTCCTCCACCTGCTGATCCCCCGCATGCGCCGGGACATAGACGTGCATGCCCGGCGGGCACTTCGCGGGCGCTGCGCCGTCGGCGATGGTCTGCTTGTAGGCGGCGTCGAAGTCCTCAAAGCGGCCAATGTCGGCCAAGGCTTCCTCGACCTCAAAATTCACCCGGTATCCTGCCGGGAACGCTTCGGACCACTTCTTCACGAGCCGGTCGGCGCCTTCGCGGGGGCCGGAGTCCCTCAGGACCTGCTCGATGCCTTCGGACCAGGAGCGGGCCGCACGCACGAGGCGCTGTTCCAGCTCAGCGGTGTGCAGGTCTGCCGGCACCTTGTAGTCCTTGGGCAGGCGGATCCGGAAGAACAGCCGGGCCAGCGCCGATTCGCTCATCCGGGCCTCAAAGTCAATGGAGACTGCGCTGAAGGTGCGGGTCAGCTCCTCTTCGATGCGGTGCCGCACGGCGGTGGTGTAGCGGTCGCGGGGAATGTACACCAGTGCCGACATGAAACGGCCGTAGATGTCCGGCCGCAGGAACAACCGTGTGCGGCGTCGTTCGGCCAACCGCAGGATCCCTTCGGCGATCTCGATGAGATCCGCAACCTCGATCTGGAACAGCTCATCTCGGGGGTAGGTTTCCAGGACGGCAAACAAGTCCTTGCCGGAGTGCGAGTTGGGGGGGAAGCCAAAGTGGCGCAGCACGCCCTCGATTTTTTCCCGGACCACGGGGATGTTGCGCACTGAGCCGGTGTAGACGGCGGAGGAGAACAGCCCGATGAAGCGCTGCTCACCGTTGACGTTGCCCTGGGAGTCGAAGGATTTCACACCGATGTAGTCAAAATACGCGCGGCGGTGGACGGTGGAGCGGGAGTTGGCCTTGGTGATGACCAGAACCCGTTTTTCTCGGGCCTTGCGCTGTCCGGTGCTGGTCAGGTGCTGCACGTTGGGGTGGCTGGAACCGTCGCGCAGCAGGCCCAGGCCGCTTCCTTCGCGGTTGACCAGCACGTCCTCGCCGTCTCGCTTGTCAAGGTCATATTCGCGATAGCCGAGGAACGTGAAGTTGTCCGCTTCCATCCAGTGCAGCAGGTCTTCCGCTTCACGCAGGTCCACGAGTGACTCCCCTGCCAACACGGTGGCCAGGATTTCTGCCCGGCTGAGGGCCTTTTCACGCATGGCGGACCAGTCCTCGACGGCGGCTCGGACGTTGGCAAGGACCTTGGCCAGGCCGGCGAGCAGTTCTTCCTTCTCAGTTTCGCTGGTCGCGGGAATCTCAATGGCAATCCATGATTCCAGGAAGGAGGTGTTCTCGCCGTCGCCGAGGAGATGGGCGATGTTCGGCATGGCTGAGGTGTCACCACTGGCGATGCCGGCGTGTGAGGGGACCTTTGTCACCGAGGTCAGCTGGTAACTCTTCTTGTCACGGCCGACGACGAAGATGGGGTGGGTCACCAGATGGATGGCGAGGTCCTGCCGGACCAGTTCGGCGCTGACGGAGTCAACGAGAAACGGCATGTCGTCGGTGATGATCTGGACAACGCTGGCATCCGGCTCGTCACGGATTTCGATTAGTGCCTGGCCGGGCGTGCGGTTGGCTGCCAGTTTCTGGTGTGCGCGGGCCCGGGACCTCAGCAGTGCCGGATCGTAGAGTCCTGCATCCTCTTCGGACAGTTGCACAAAGTAGTCATCAAAGAATGACTCCCCGCCGAAAAGTGCTTGATCCTGACCAGCTTCGTGGCTGGGTGCGTGCGATGACATGAAATAACGCCTCCGTCAAAGAAATAAGACCGCTTCTTTGCAGCCCCTGGATTTCAGCCTAGCCGTGAACGGCGGCCCGCGCTGTGGCGTTTGTTACAGCAGTTTTCAGTTCCGTTGGCCTTCTGCACAACTGATTCCGCGGATGGCCCGGCGCAGTGCGGCGTCGGGATTCACCTCCAGCAGCAGCTTTCCTTCCAGCAGCGCCTGGTCCGTCAGTTCGTGGTCCCACGGCAGGAAGTGGCTGATGCCATGTCCCGGAGCAAACCGTTCCCACGCCTGTGCAAGTGACTTTTCCGGTGGTCCTCCCACGGCCTTGCGGCGGACCTTGTTCACCACCACGCGCACCTCCGCGGCCGGGCAATGCTTTGCCAGTTCGTCCATCCCGCGGATCAGCCGCGGGATGCCCAGCGGGTCGCCGCTGCCCACGGCAAACACGAGGTCGGCCTGCGCCAGCACCTTCAAGGTGGCCGCGTTGCGCCGAGGGGCAACGGTGTCGTAGCTGAGCTCCTCGTCATTTTCCAGGGCAAAACCACAGTCAACCACCACCAGGTCCACGGACTCCCTGGCCAGTTGCAGGACGCGTTCCACGGCGGCCGCACGCAATTCCGGCCATCGGTCCGCCCGTGTCAGCCCGGTCAGCAACAAAAGGGTGCCGCCCTTGAAGACCACGCGTGTCGCTGTTGCTGCCAGGCGCGCGGCGGTCAGTGTGCCCTGGTCCGCAGCCCTGCAGGCCTGGGCAAAGGATGCGGACTCCTCCAACAAGCCAAGCGAGGCGGCAATGCTGGCCCCATAGCTGTCGGCGTCAATCACCATGACAGTGCGCCCTGCCGCTGCTTGTTCGGCCGCCAGATTGATGGCCAGGGTGGTCCGTCCGGGCGAGCCAATGGGACCCCAGACGGCCACGAGTGTCCCGGCCGTCCGGGCTGCGCCGGCAATGCCGGTGGCGGAGGCAGCCTTGGCGCGCGAGCCCCATGCCGCATTCGTCCCGCTCCCCTCTCCACCACTCGCGCCGCCTCCGTCCCCCGTCCCGCCTCCGTCCCCCGTCCCGCTTCCGGAGAAGGCGCCGCCGCGAGGGGAAGGCGGGGTGCCGGCGTCGTCCGTCATCGACGTGGAATCCCCAGGTTCGGGTGCGGCGGGCACGGCAAAGCCGGCGGATCCCGGGTGCCTGCGGCCCTCAACGGCGGCCCGGACCACCTCAACCAACAGCTCCGGGCTGGCCCCTGCACCGACGGGGTGGGCGCCGATGCCCTTGAGCCGGCTGAATCCCTCCTCCGTCGAGGCGATTGCGACCACGCTGACGCCCACTGCGGTGAGCCTGTCGATGAGGGTGGCCGTGAGTTCCTCTGCATAGTCGGCGACGACCGCGACCTGGGCCAGCCCGCTCTGGCAGGCGGCCAGCAGTTCATCCAGCGCCGGGCATTGGCGCACCACATGGACGGCGTGCGGAAAGGCGGCGAGCCCCGCCACGACACCGGAGGCGGTGTCCCCCACCGAGACCACTGTGCAGGGGTTCATCGGGCCGCTCCAGGGTTCCACACCACCGAAACCTTGGCCTTGTTCGCGACGGCACCAAGGAATTTGGGCATTTGCTCATCGGTCACCAGCACCATCAACTGCATGTTCCTGCCCGCACCAAGAGAGGATGCGGCTACGTTCAATGCGGCGACTTCTGCTCCCGGAAGCATGAGCACGGGGGGCCGAAAACCGTTGCGTTCATCCGGCAGTGCCACCCAGACGTCCACATGGGAACCAACCACGACTTCCTTCGGCAGCGGTTCCTCCAGGCTCACGGACGCCGGTTTCCTGTTCAGGGCGTCGCTGCGGCCAATGCTGGAGCGGGGGACAAGCTCGTCTTTGGGGACCATGCGGATGATGACGGCGTTTTCCGCAAGCCCCGCTGCGGGACCAAGGTACTTCCCGTCCACCTCCCCCAGCTGGACCTGCACCACCTTGAAGGAATCAGCGTCCACCCGCTGCCCCACCACCAGGGATTCCTTCGCCACCAGGACGGGTACGGTTCTGCCTGCACTTCCCACCAGGGCCACCACCCCGGCAACGGCGGCCAGGACCATGAGGATGCCAATGAGCAGCCTCGGATCCTTGAATGACGGCTTGGCCAAGCGTCCGGCAGGCCCCCGAGTGTCCAAAACCATAGCTTCCCCCTGCGCGAATGTGTCGCCACGTGGAGCCGGCCGTCACTTCAAACAGCCAACCGTGCATCCAGTGTGGGCAGCCGCCGAACTTTGCCGCCGTCTACCATTTGTACCGCCGAATGGCCGCGGTTGTAAGCCCCCGGCCAGAATTGGCCTGATTCTGTGGTCAACTGCACCTGTGGATATCATCCTCCAAGCTGTTCAAACAGTGTCCAAAGAGAGACAATGGCATCATGCCCCGCTTTCTTACACTGGCCGACGTTGCCGAACAGCTGCAAATCTCCGCCGCGGCCTGCTACGCGTTGGTCCACAGCGGCGAATTGCCCGCCTTCCAGATTGGCGGGCGCGGCCAGTGGCGCGTGGACTCGGCAAAATTTGAGCAGTTCATCGACGACCGCCATGCCGCCGCCCGGACCATGCTGGGCGCCGACATCCCGGCACCGCCGTCCAAGCCCGGCCCTGGAAAGTCCTAGCCGAACTCATTCTCTGCCGACGAGGCAATGGCGCACAGCGCCGCAAGTGGCACCATGACACTGCCCTGCCGGTTTCCGCCGTCGCGCCCCACCCCGTCCGCCAGCTGCATCAGCTGCACGTAGTCGGCACCCACCTGGTCCAACACGCCGCGCACCGTTCCACCGCGCACTCCGTCAAGGTCAAGGACCACCAGGGACCTGTTTCTGGCCAGGACCCGCAGTGCGGCGGCCAGGGTGAAGGGTATGGTCGACGTCGACTTGGCCCGCTGGCTGCCCACGCCTTGAACACGGATGACCTTGGACAGCGGCAGGATGACAGAGCGAGTGCCCTCATGGAGCAAAACCCATTGTGGCTCGACCTTTGCCACGACTCCATGAAACGCCGTGCCGTTGCCCATGACAATTGACAGCCGCCCGCCCGCGGCACCCCGCAGCGCCTCGGAGAGCGTCAACTGAGAGGCCTCAATCCTGGCCAGTTCGTTGACCCGCTGCTCCAGTTCGAGCTGCGAGGCAGCATGCATCTGGGCTTCCAAGTCGGCAAAAAGCAGATCCCATCGCATGGCGCCACGCTAGGCGGCCGGCCGCATCGGCGTCAACCGCGTGCGGCCCACGTGAACCACCTTGGGACTTGGGTTATTCACAATTGCCGCTGCGGCTATGGACTTAACCTCGCACTCAGGTCCAAAATAGATTCTACGTTATCTAATAGCATCAAACGATGTCTAAACGGTTGAAAAAGGGGCTAAGATGAAGCGCCAAACACAGGCAGATCTCGCCATGAGCGCGGCCGTTGCCTTCTTCGGCGCCTCCCTCGTCTTCAGCGGACGCTCCCTCTTGCGCCTGCACTGGCGCACAGGCGGACCCGCCATGGAACTGGGCCTGCAGGAATTGCTGGGCGTCGGGGCCGCCGGAGCCGGTATCGCCCTGCTCTGCTGGTGGCTGCTTGCCTTGGTGTGCGCGTTCATAAGTGCGATTGCGCATGCGCGCGGAGCGGGCAGGGTGGCTGCCATCAGTGGGAGCTTCGCCCCTGCCTTCATGCGCCGCGTGGTGATTGCCGTCTTGGGCATGAACCTGCTCGCCGTGCCATTGGCCAACGCCGCCGAGGGGCCCGGGGTGGATCCGCTCTGGCATGCCGACACCGTGGCGGTGTCGGTTGGCGGCACCAGCGGCCAGGACCCGCTGCCACCGGAATCCCACGAAGCTGTGGTGCCGCACTGGGTCCCCCAAACGGCACAGACAGCTCCGGATCTGCTGATGCGCCCCGGCAGCCGG
>JBBSQT010000069.1:0-8889 GCA_038243775.1 Actinomycetales bacterium
CAGTGAGGTGGAGACCTCCATCCCGATCCCCGTGTTTGCCCGGCCGACCAGGGCCGCGGCAATGGCCAGCGCGGTATTAATGCCGGAGACCATGTCCACAATCGGCACGCCCACCCGGTAGGTGTGCTCGGAATCGGGCCCGGTCACGGACATCAGCCCGCTCATGCCCTGCGCCACCTGGTCCAGCCCCGGGGCTTGGGACAGAGGCCCCGTGGCGCCGAATCCACTCACCGAAGCCACCACCAGCTCCGGTTTCGCGGCGCGGAGCCTCTCCGGGTCAAGTCCCATGGTTGCCAGTACGCCGGGGCGGAAGTTTTCCACCACGACGTCGGAGCTCACCGCCAGCTCCCACAGCAGTTCCCTGCCCGCTTGCGTGTAGAAATCCACGGCAATGGACTGTTTGCCCCTGTTGGCGGAATCAAAGTACAGGCTGTGCTCGTTTTCAAAGGGCGGCCACGACCGGCTGGAATCCCCGCCCTTGATGCTTTCAACCTTGATGACCTGTGCCCCCAGGTCGGAAAGCAGTGCCGTGGCATAGGGTCCGGCGAGGGCTCGGCTGAGATCGAGGATGCGGATGCCCTCCAGCGGCAGCTGCGCCGGGCTACCCATGGGGCACCCCGCGCAGGCGGACGTTGATCTGCTTGGTCTGGGTGAATCCGCCCAGCATGCCCTCCAGGGACACTTCCCGGCCCATGCCGCTTTGCTTGTACCCGCCGTAGGACTGCCCCGGCACCTGGCCGCCGCCCTGGTTGACCTGCACCCAGCCGGCCTCGATCCGGTTGGCCGTGTTCAACGCGTCGTCCAGGTTGTGGCTCCACACGTAGGCGGCGAGACCGTAGCTGGTGTCGTTCGCCATGCGGATGACGTCTGCGGTGTTTTTCCACGGGATGGCCACCAGCACGGGGCCGAAGATTTCCTCCTGGGCCAGCCGGAAGTCATTGCGGGCCCCGCTAAAAATGGTGGGCAGGTGGTAGTAGCCTTCCAGCAGCGGCCCCTCGGTGGGGGCGCTGCCGCCCAGGACGGCCTTCATGCCGGCCGTGGCACGGCCTTCATCCAGGTAGCCGGTGATGGAGGCGTGCTGCTTGGCATTGATGATGGCGCCCATGTCGCTCCGCTCATCCATGGGGTCGCCCACCTTGAGTGCGCTGAGCTTGGCCCCCAGGCGCGCCAGGACGTCGTCGTAAATGTCTTCATGGAGGAACAAGCGGGAGCCGGCGGTGCAGCTTTGGCCCTGCCGGGTGAAGCGCGAGGCGGTCAGCAGGCCGTCAATGAGTTCGTCGTCGACGGCGTCGGGGAACACGATGGACGGGCTTTTCCCGCCGAGTTCCAAGGACATGTGAGCCAGGCGTGCTGCGGCCGTGGCGGCCACCCCGCGCCCCACCTCGGTGGAACCGGTGAAGGAGACCTTGTCCACGCCGGGATGTTTGGCGAGGGCCTCGCCGATGACCGAGCCACGCCCCGTCATGGCATTGACGACGCCGGGCGGCAGGTGGTTGTTGCACACCTCGGCCAGCAGCAAGATGGTGAGCGGGGCGTCGTCGGCCGCCTTCATGATGACGGTGTTGCCGGCGGCCAGGGCTGCGGGGATCTTGAACGCGGCGATCATCAGGGGCGAGTTCCACGGGAGGATGGCCGCGACAACGCCGAGCGGTTCCAGGCGCGTGTACTGCAGCTGATCCTCGCCGGCGGGCAAGGTGGTGCCCTTAACTTCCCCGGTGATTCCGGCGAAGTAGCGGAACATTGAGACCATGGTGGTGGCCTCGGGGCGGGCCTGGGTGCGCAGGGCGTTGCCCGTGTCCAGCGCCGTGAGCCTGGCGAATTCCTCGACGCGGGCCTCGAGCTCGTCGGCGATGGCGAGCAGGGCCTTGGCGCGGCCCATGAAGTGCTGGGCGCGCCACGCCGGGAAGGCTGCGCGGGCGGCAGCCACGGCACGGTCCACATCGGCCTCGGTGCCGGCCGGAACCCGCGCAATGACGGCCTCGCGGCGGGCCGGGTTCTGAACATTGCGCCACTTGGCGCCGGTGGAGGCAACTTCTTCGCCCCCGATCCACATGGGCCAGTCTTGGACGGCTGCTGTTGGTTCATCGATCATGGCGTTTTCCTTATCCCTTCAAGGGGGCCGGCGCAGGCAGGGTCCCATCCACCAGCGAGACGATCTGTGTGCAGTCCCTGCCGCCCTCCCCCAGGTCAATGAGGCTCTGGAACAGCTGTTGGACGTGCGCGCCGATCTCCAGTGGTGTTCCCGTGCTCTGGGCGGCCGCGATGGCCAGGCCAATGTCCTTATTGGCGAGTTCGGCGGTAAACGAGGGCGCGAAGTTGTTGTTGGCGGCCGAAGTTGAGACGACGCCGGGCAGCGGGTACCAGGTGCGCAGCGCCCAGCTGTCACCGGAGGACACCGAGGCGATGTCCCAGAAGACCTGCTTGTCCAGGCCCAGTCGGTCCGCCAGCACCGAGCCTTCCGCAGTGGAGGCGAGGTTGATGAACAGCATCAGGTTGTTGCAGATCTTGGCGGCCTGGCCGGTGGTGGCTCCGCCGGTGGGGATGATGTTGCCGGCCAGGGGCTTGATGTAGGCGGAGGCGTCCGCCACGGCACCAGCTTCACCGCCGACCATAAAGGTGAGGGTGGCGGCAGCCGCGCCGCTCATGCCGCCGGAGACCGGGGCGTCGACGAAGCGGAAGCAGGCGGCAGCAGCGGCGTCGTGCACGGCCTGCGCGGACTCGATGTCGATGGTGGAGGAGTCAATGAGGAGTGTTTCGGTGGCGGCGTTGGCCAGAATGCCGGCATCGCCAAAATAGACGCTGCGGACGTGGTCGCCCTTGGGGAGCATGGTGAAGACGACGTCGGCGCCAGTGACGGCGTCGGCTATGGAACTTGCTGCCGTGGCACCGTGGTCGACGGCGGCCGCCAAGGCGTCTGCGCTCAGGTCAAAGCCGCGGACCGCGTGCCCGGCCTTGACCATGTTGGCCGTCATGGGTCCGCCCATGTTGCCCAAACCAATCCATGCCACAACTGCCATGATGAAAGCTCCCTTGCTTACGTTTCCCATTATGTCCCAAGGCCCTGACATTGGCCCGCTATGACCAGCATCACACCCTGCTAGAGTGCAAACAAGACCGAAATAAGCAGAGTGCATGTGCATTAATGCACTTAGATGCGCTGTGCCTGCCGGGACCGGCCGACGGGTCTATAGATAAGGAGTGGAGTGATGGTGGATTTCAAGCGGTTTCCCAGCCCGGATGACCTGCTGATTTTATTGACGGTGGCACGGCTGGGCAGGTTCACGGCCGTTGCCGACGCCCTGGAGACAACTCACACCACCGTGTCGCGGCGCATCCTGGCCCTGGACAGGCAGATGGGCGGACGCACCTTGGAACGCACGCCGGACGGTTGGGAACTGACGCAGCTGGGGCGCGCCGCCGTCGCCGCAGCCGAAGGCATTGAACAGAGCCTGGGCCGGCTCACCGCCGGCATCAGCAACGGGGTGGACATCGTCTCGGGCGTGGTGCGGGTCAGCACCTCCGACGGTTTCGGCGCACTGATCGCCGCTCCGGCCCTGGTGCGGTTGCAGCACGAGCACCCCACCTTGAGGGTGGAACTGCTCAGCGCCACCCGCCGCCTGAGCAAGAACCGCTCAGGCGTGGACGTTGAGGTGGTCGCGGGGAGGGTGGAGGCCGGTCGAGCTGAGACCGTCCACCTCACCGACTATTCGCTGCGGCTTTACGCCGGCACCGGCTACGTGCAGGATCATGGGCTGCCGGCCTCCGTGGAGGAATTGGGCAGCCACCGCTTCATTTCCTACGTCGAATCGTCCCTGCAGGTTGCCGAGCTGGGCCTGCAGCGCCAGTCGCTGACCGCGGAACCGGCACACTTCCAGTCCACGAGTGTCTTCGCCCAGATCGAGGCGGTGCGGGCCAACGCCGGGATCAGCATGCTGCCGGCGTTCATGGTGGGCGGCCGGGAGGGGTTCATTCCCGTCCTGCCGGCTGACGTGGAGCAGCGGGTGCAGTATTGGGCGGCCGCCCGGGCCGAATCGCTGCGATCCCCCGCGGTGCAGGCGGTCCTGGCCGCGTTCCTGCAGGAAACCCGTCTCCGGCGCGATGAGCTCCTGCCGGCCTGATCCGGCGCCGGCCCACCCCACCCCACAACGCTCTCGCAGCAATGGCTGGATTTTGGTGAACCCTTCCGCAGTGACGGGGATGGGGTTCACGAATTTCCAGCCATTGCTGGGATAGGATCCTGACGAATAGGGTCCTGACCGGACAGGTGAGGCAGCGTTGTGCTCAAACGGCTGGAAGGCAACCGACCGCTGGACTTGTCAGGCGGTCCAGCCGCCGTCCATGACGTATGACGCACCGGTGACCATGGCAGCCTGGTCGGAGGCCAGCCAGGCGACCAGTCCGGCAATTTCCTCGGGCTCAACGAGGCGCTTGATCGCGTTGTTGGCCAGCATGACCTCCTCCAACACCCTGTCCTCGGAGATGCCGTGGGTGGCGGCCTGGTCGGCAATCTGTCCTTCCACGAGCGGCGTGCGCACGTAGCCGGGATTGACGCAGTTGCTCGTCACCCCGTGCACCCCTCCCTCCCTCGCGGTGACCTTGGACAGTCCCTCGAGCCCATGTTTGGCCGCAACGTACGCCGATTTGAAGGCCGAGGCCCGCAGTCCGTGGATGGAAGACATGTTAATGATCCGTCCATGCCCCTGTGCGTACATGTGCGGCAGCGCTGCCCGGATCAGCAGGAACGGCACCTCGAGCATGATGGTGGTGATGCGCCGGAAGGCGGCAGGGTCAAAGTCCTCGATGGGGCTGACGGTCTGGATGCCGGCGTTGTTGACCAGCACGTCCACCTCCAGCTTCAGCTCCTCCAAGGAACCAGTGTCCAGCAGGTCCACCTCCCACGCCTCCCCGCCCACTTCGGCAGCGACGACGGCGGCCGCCTCACCGTCCCGGTCGGCCACAATGATGTAGGCACCCTGGGCGGCAAGCGCCCGCGCGCAAGCGGCTCCCAAGCCGCCCGCCCCGCCGGTGATCAAAACCCGGCGCCCTGCCAATGACTGGGACCGGGGCAGCCTTGAAGCCGGAACGGCAGCCTTACCAACAGCCATCCCTAGACCACCTCGGTTGCGGTCTTGGCTGCAGCGGCACGGCCCAATTCCAGCGTTCCGGCGGCATCGGCGTCGTCAATGTCTTGCAGGGACACACCCTTGGTTTCCTTCAGGAACAGCACGGCAACCACTGTCACCATGCAGGCGCCGAGCAGATACAGGGCCACCGGCACGGAGGAGTTGTAGCGCTCCACGAGGCCCGTGGCGATGAACGGGGCCATGGAACCGGCCACGATCGAGGTGACCTGATAGCCCAGTGAGACGCCTGAATAGCGCATGCGCGTGGGGAACATTTCGGCCATGATGGCGGGCTGGCCGGCATACATGAGGGCGTGGAACATAAGCCCGATCGTGACCGAGGCGAGGATCAACATGTCGTTCTTGGTGTCCATCATGGGGAACGCGAAGAAGCCCCAGGTGGCGCCCGTCAGCGCGCCGAGCAGGTAGGTGGGTTTGCGCCCGATCGCGTCGGACAGCTTGCCGACCAGCGGCACGACGACGAAGTGCACGCCGTGGGCCAAGAGCAGCAGCAGAAGAATGCGGGAGGTGTCGATGTCCACGATGATCTTCAGATATGTGATGGTGAAGGTGACCACCAGGTAATAGAGGATGTTTTCGGCGAATCGCAGGCCCATGGCGGTGAAGACACCGCGGGGGTAGCGGCGGAGCACCTCGAACACGCCGTAGCCGGCCTGGGGATTCGCTTCCATCTCCGCACGCGCTTCCAAGAAGATGGGTGCGTCGTTGACCTTGGTGCGGATGTAGTAGCCGACCAGCACGATCACCGCGGAGAGCCAGAACGCCACGCGCCAGCCCCAGCCCAAGAACGCCGCTTCGCTGAGCACCGACGACAGCGTCAGAAGCACGCCGGTGGCGAGCAAGTTGCCCAACGGCACGGCCGACTGTGGCCACGAGGACCAGAATCCGCGGGACTTGTTGGGGCTGTGCTCGGCCACGAGCAACACCGCGCCACCCCATTCACCGCCGACGGCGAAGCCCTGGATGAAGCGCAGCCCCACCAACAGCGCCGGCGCCCAGTAACCGACCTGGCCAAAGCTGGGCAGGCAGCCCATGAGGAAGGTGGAGACACCGACCAGGATGATGCTTAGTTGCAGAAGTTTCTTGCGGCCAAACTTGTCCCCAAAGTGGCCAAACACAATGCCACCGATGGGGCGGGCCACGAATCCGACGGCGTACGTCAAAAACCCTGCCATGATCGCATCAAGTTCGGAGCCGGCATTGGGGAAGAACATCTTGCCGAAGACCAGGGTGACGGCTGTGGCGTACAGGAAGAATTCGTACCATTCCACGACGGTGCCCGCCATGGAGGCGACCACAACCTTTCGCAGGCCCGAATCCTTCGCAGTGTGGGAGGAGGCAGCATTCGCGCTCATTGATCACTCCTTGGCGCCGGGGCACCTTGTCGACGTTGACCTTCAGCGCATACCTCGACACATGTTGTGACTTGGGACACACGCTCTTGGGCTTTAGTATTCATGGTTCCCCACAGAACAACAATCACCATTAGCGCAGAGGTGGTGTTCGAAAATGCACACGTCGAGGGTGATGGCCAGGTTTACGCGCCGCACCCCCGCATCCCCCGGCCCGCACGATCGCCTGGCCATTGTCCGCCGCGCGCCACGTGGCCCGGCACTTCGCGCACCGGCGGTGTCAGCCCTGAGAACGGCTGCGCCGCCCCGGCACCCTCCAGCAGCGACTGCAGCCCGCACCGAAACACCGGATGGTCGTCGACAATCGCCACCGTGGCGGGCTCATGGATTCCAGGCCCGTCCCTTTCCTGATGGACGACGGCGGCCCCAGTTCCGTTGTAGGGCGTCCGCCACTGTGCGCAGCGAACCCGCGCTGGCCGTCGTGACCATGACAACGGCATCCTCCGGCCCCCCTAACCCGCAGGCGGTCCAGGACAGCAAGGCGGTTTCCGCCGATGCGGCGTGCCGCAGGAATGCGGCATTGACAAACACGGATAGCATGGACTCGCGGTCCCTACCTCGGGGGCACCATGGCTCATCATCATCCCTAGGGGACTCAGCATGCGAAAAATCACCGCCCTTTTGTGCTCCGTCGCGGCATCGGCAGCAATCGTGGCAGCGGGCTTGTCCCCTGCCGTGGCGGGAGGCGACTCCCCCGGCACCAACCCGGGAGTGTCCTCAAATTCCGCCCCAACCTCCAGCTCAGCCAGGGGCACAGCGAAAAGCCCAACGCTTGAATCACCTGTTAATCCAGCACCATCCACAGCGGCAGCACCGCTGGCAAAACCGTCAGCGCAACCGACAGTGCCAACAACCGTCGCGACCCCTTCCGCATCCGCCACGCCGTCCGCTGCACCGTCCGCTGCACCCCAACCTACGGCGCCCGCTGCGCCGTCTGCTGCACCCACGCCTTCGGCGACGCCAGGTGTCCCGTCCACATCTGCGCCCGCAGCCAACGCCCCAGCCACGCCGTCCCCACCCACCACTTTGCCGGCACCCACGCCGTCGTCCGTCCCCAAAACTGTTCCCGATCCGGCTCCGGCTGTCGCCCCCCGTGCGGCCCCGATGGCCGCCGCGCCGAAGGCCTCGGATCCGTTCGTGGCGAAGGTGCTGGCCAAGTCCAACGAGTACCGTGCCAGGGAGGGTGCGAGCCCGCTCGTGCTCAACACGACCATTGGCGCCGGTTCACAACAATGGGCCGAGACTCTTAACGGGCGAATCAACCAGGGGTCACTGGATCTGGCCAGGGCGCACCGCCTGGATGCCGGAGCTTCCATCCTCCCGGCTGGCCACGACATGTACTCCGAAATCATCGGCATCAATGGCACCGCGGAGCAGATCGTGGACTGGTGGATGTCTTCCCCGTCCCACCGCGCCGCACTGCTGGACAAGCGGTCCACCGATCTCGGCTTGGGCTATGTCACCACAACCCATGCCGGGTGGAGCGGGATGAAGGTGGTCGTGGGCAACCTGGCCGGGTACCCGGCCTCACGGAAGAAGCAGCCACAGCCCGCCCCGGCACCGGTAATTGTGGCAGGGGACATCGCCGCCGTCGACCCCGCCGGCAACTTGTTTGTCTATCCCTCAGCCAAAGGCGGCGACTTGTGGAAGCGCAATTTCATCTCCTCAGGCTGGTCAGGCGTGCAGCAGACGGCCGTGGTCGACTACAACAATGACGGCCGCCAGGACCTGGTCGCGGTATGGGCGGATGGTCGGCTGACGGTCAGCTACGGCCAAGCCAACGGCACGTTGAACGCCGCACAGCGGATCGGCACCGGATGGGGTCCCTATGACGTTGCCATCACCAAATGGAAATCTGGATCGACCTACCCGTCCATCGTCGCCAAGCACCGCCCCTCGGGACAACTGTTCCTCTATCCGAACCTGGATGGGAGCAGGTTCGGGGTGCCCGAGCTCATTGGCACGGGCTGGGGTCCCTTGACCATCCTTGCCGCCGACTTTGACGGCGACCGCAGGCAGGACCTGCTCGCCCGCAACGCTGCGGGGCAGCTGCTGCTGTACCGCGGCAACGGCTCAGGCCAGTTCATGAATGAGCAGCGCCGGGTTGTGGGAACGGGGTGGGCCTCCATGGGCCACATTTCCGGCATTGCCCATCACGTCGGCAACGGCAGCCATGGCGTGCTGGCCCGGTCCTCTGACGGCGACCTCTTCCACTACCAGATTCTGGGCAACGGGTGGGGAACCAAGCAGCAGATCGGCAAGGGCGGCTGGTCGGCCATGAATCTGGGCAGCTGACCGCGCTTGTGCCGGCGCTGATTGCGGTGGTGGCCAGC
>JBBSQT010000070.1:0-8825 GCA_038243775.1 Actinomycetales bacterium
GCCCGGCCCCGCAACCACGGCCTGGATATTTTACGCATCGTAAGTATCTGCGGTGTCGTGGCGATTCACGTGTTTGGTCTGCGGGTGGGTGCTGCACCGAAGGAGGGCCAGGGCTGGTGGACTGCGGTCTTTATTGACATCTCGTTCATCTGGGTTGTCCCCGTATTTGTGATGATCTCCGGGGCTTTGATGCTTGGATCACGGCTCGCGGTGGCTTCACCGGCGGCCTTTTACCGCAAACGTGCCGCGCGGCTCATCCCGGCGCTGATATTTTGGAACGCGGTGTACCTGATCGGCGTGCGGTTCTGGATGCGGCACGAGGAATTGTCCACATCGCGGATCCTGCAGCTGCTCTATGACAGCTCGGTCTTCACCCAGTTGTACTTCCTGTGGCTCATCCTGGGTCTGTATGCGATGGCTCCCCTGCTCGCCTCCTTCATCGCAGACAAGGGCAGCACCCGTGCGCTCCTGACAGCGGCCAGCCTGCTGGCCGTGACCGTGCTGGCGTTCGCGGGCTCGGGACTTCTGGCGCTGTTTGGTGTCTCGCGCCCCATCTCCTTGAACATATTCAGCTATTGGCTGCCGTATGTGGGGTACTTTGCCGCAGGGTACGCCCTGCGCAAAGTTCGGCTCCGTGGCGTTGCCCTCATCGCCGTGGCACTGGTCACGGCCGCACTGTTGGTATTCACGGTTTGGCACTTCGGGCACCGGGGCACATTTCCGGTGCTGGATGCGCTACTGCCGGTCTCCTATCTGGGAGCGGGTGTTGCGGTGGCAGCGCTGGGTGTGTTCGTCGTCGGACTTTCAGTGTGTGAATTCATGACCGTCCCCGCACGGTTGGGTTCCGCCCTGACGTCTGTCTCAAACGCCTCATTTGGTGTGTTCCTGGTTCACCTGCTGATATTTGAGCTGATCCGGCTGAATGTTCCGGCTGTCATGAGCGCCAACTCGTTCGCGGCCATAGCAGTTGCCTACGCGGCGACATTGCTGGCGAGCTTTGCCGTATCGATGATTGCCGCGAAAATACCGCTGCTCAACCGGGTCTTTTGAGCGATGATAGGGATTGCGGGCGATCACCACGAGTGAATAGTCGGCAATAATGGGAGGCATGACGCAACTTCCTTCGCTGCTTATCCTGACATTCTCACCCATCCGCTCAGACCCCCGGGTCCTGAAGCAGGTGGAGCTTTTCAAGAACAAATACCAGGTGAGCACCTGCGCTTATGGGGCAGCGCCCGACGGCGTTGAGCAGCACTTTGCCTTGTCGGAGGATTCTCGCGGCTGGCCATCGGACAAGGTGGGGCTGATCAGCCGCCAGTACGGGCGCGTGTACGATGGCTTGCCGGCAGTCCAGGCGGCCAAGGCGATCCTGCCGAAGGGGCGCTTCGACGTGATCGTGGCCAATGATCTGAACACGCTTCCGCTGGCCCTGGAACTGGAGCCCCGGCTTGGCGTGCATGCCGATCTGCACGAGTTCGCGCCGCGCGAGAAGGAAGACAACCTCAAGTGGCGGGTGTTCATTGCACCGTTCATGCGGTGGCTGTGTTCGCGCTACCTTTCGCAGGCCTCCTCCGTGACCACGGTGTCGCAGGGGATTGCCGAGGAATACACCAAGGACTACGGCGTGCCGGTCAGGGTCGTCACCAATGCCGCCCCCTACTCGGACGGTGAAGTGCGCCCGGTGGGGGAGAAGATCCGGCTCATCCACAGCGCCGCCGGCCAGAGGTACCGCAAATTGGAGAACTTTGTGGAGGCGATGAAGGACGCGCCCGACTGGCTGAGTCTGGACATGATCGTCATGCCCAATGAACCCGACTATGTTGCCGAGCTCAAGGCACAGGCGGCTTCAGTTCCGTCCATCCGCTTCAGGGACCCGGTGCCGTACAAGGAACTGGTCCGTACCTTGAGCGATTATGACGTCTCGATCGTGTTTCTGCCGCCCACCAACTTCAACCTCAAGAATGCCCTGCCCAACAAGTTCTTCGAAGCAGTGCAGGCCCGCATTGGGCTCATTGTTGGACCTTCCCCTGCCATGGTGGGGCTGGTCGAGGAACACGGGCTGGGTGCCATCACGAAAGATTTTTCCGCAGCATCCCTGCACGAAACGCTGTTGGCGCTGACCCCGGAGACCATCCTCGAGTGGAAGAAGGCGGCTGACGCGGCAGCGAGGCCGCTGTCGGCCGAATCCCAGGTCGAGGTGTGGGAGTCTGCCATTGCAGACATCTTCGCCTCAGACCCTGCGCTTAACGCCTAAGAGTCTCTACGCGTGATGTTCTCGCCGGCCAGTCCTCACCCATCCAACTGATTGCTGCTGTGTCCGGCCGGTGCTGCGCCCCGCCGCCGGCGCGGCGCAGCACCGTGGCTTACGGCTTGTACGTCTGTAGCGTATTCAATACTTCGTTGCTGACGCTGGCGGGGCCGCCGAGGATCACAATTTTTTGCGGCTTGAGGCGTTTGAGCTCCGCAAGAATGGTGTGCGGGAGCGCATTGGGTGCTGTGAGCAGGACGACGCCGTCGAGGTGCCCGGCAGCAGCTGAACCGGAGAGGGCGTCCGTGTAGACTGCGCCGCTGGCAATGTATGCGGTCTTGGCACCAGCGGTAAACGTTGCCTTGGACACCGCCGCCGATACTTCATAGCGATCCTTGCCGTTCGTGCGGATTACGTTGGGGGCGTACTTTTTCAGCTCGGTCATGACGCCGTCGCTGACGGTGCCGGTACCGCCCAGGATGACAATCTTTTGTGGTTTGAGCCGGGTGAGTTCTGCCTGTATGACGCTGGGCAAAACGGTGGGTGCTGTCAGCAGGATGGGGCTGCCATGGTGCGCTGCCGCGGTCGAGCCGGAGAGGGCGTCGGTGTAGACGGCTCCGCTGGCGATGTACGCGATTTGAGTGCCCACCCAGTACGTTGACCGGGACACGGCGGCTGAGACCTCGTAGCGGTCCTTTCCATCCACTCTCTCGACGGACTGTGCATAATTTTTTAGCATTGTCATGACGTCTGCACTGACTGAGGCGGTTCCACCGAGGACGACGATCCTTTGTGGTCTCAGCCGGGACAGTTCTGCCCGGATCGGGTCCGGGAGCACATTGCTGGCTGTCAGCAGGACGGGTCCGCCAACATGTCCCGCGGGGGCCGAGCCTGACAGTGCATCGGTGTAGATGGCGCCGCTGGCGATGTAGGCGGTTTGGACGCCCACCGGAAAGGTGGACTTGGAAACCGCCGCGGAAACTTCGTAGCGGTCTTGCCCGTCTATCCTGCTGACGACGGGTCGTTGGCCGGATTCCCGGGCGAATGCATTGAGGCTTGAGAGCGAGCCGTTCCAAACATTGGAATCACCGGCAAAGGGGCCGGAATCGCTGAACTGCCACATGCTGTAGACCGGCCAACCGCCGGGCTTCCATGGTGACGAGGCGCCATATGCGGCGATGTGCAGGGGCTGGTTGGTGAATGAACTCGAGTCCCCGGTACATTCTTGCCACCAGTAGTAGTTGGTATAGATCATCGGCAGTCGCCCGGTCTGGGACAGCACCCTGTCGGAGAAGGTCTTGATCCAGCTGACCATGGAGCTCTGGCTCAGTCCGTAGCAGTTGGCGCCGTAAGGGTTGTTCTCAATGTCGAGAAGCGGTGGGAGTGTTTTTCCGTCCGCCTTCCAGGCGCCTCCGTTGCGGACAAAATGGTCAGCCTGGGCAGTCGCCGTTGATTGTCCTGGCAAAGCGAAGTGGTACCCGCCGTGAAGCATGCCAACCTTGGTTGCCCCGGCAAGGTGGGAGGCTCTGGACTTGTCAACGAAGCCACTTCCTTCTGTGGCCTTAGCATAAACAAAGCGTGCTCCCTTGGACCACTCGTTGCCCCAATTGACCTGGCTCTTCGAGTACGTTGCAGCATCGGCCTGCCAGCCGCTGACATCCATGCCCGGAACACCCGCTGGGATCATTGGGGCGCTGGCTGCCATGGGCGCTGCGGCAGCCATCGGGACCGCCGCTTCGCCCAACAGGCGGGACGAACTGGCCAAGGGCTCCTCGGAAGCAACTACCGGGGTGGACATGGCCAATCCCATGCCCATAAAGGCGCCGGGCCCTTCCTTGGGGGCTTCGGCAACGGCCGGTGACGGGGTGGTTATGGCAGAGGCCGGCGAGGTTGGAGAGGGCGGCGTGGATGCTGCCGGTGAAGGCGTCGGCACAGTTTGCATGGCGGGGGTATCAGCAGGTTGCTGTGCTGGCTGCTGGCCCTGTGGGGGAGTCGTCGCGTCAGCTGCAGGCGTTTGTTTGGAAGACGAATCTGGGGCAATCCGGGGCTGGTCACCGGTTTGCTTTGAATTGGGGCCGGCGTCGTTTGAGTCTGTGAATTCCGCAGCCCCCTCAGCAGCAGTCTCCGCGGCCGGTGAAGGTTCGGCAGGGAGCGTGTCCGCGATGCGCCTGTCGGATGAAGCTGTGGCGGCCTGTTTCGCGCCAGGAACTGTGTCTGTTACTTGTGCGTTGACAGGCGCTGCGCCGATGGAAAACACCAAGGCAAATCCAAGTGCACCCGCCAGCGCTGTTCGAGAGAACCGCGCCATGACGCTGCGGGTTGGCGGTGAATTGGTGGTGGGCACTGAAGAAAGCATGTTAATAAACTCCGAAGTCATCCGCGGCCAGGTCTCGCGCGTGAGGTTCTGCCAGCCTATAGGCGGGGCCGAAAAACTTTAGGAACTGCGGAGCAATGTCGCGAACTATTGAACGACATGCCCCAAATTGAGCGTCGGTTTGTGCTGTCGCCGTTCATGAGTGGAGCCGCGTTGTATGAGCAGCCTCCCTCTTGCCCTAGGTCTCGTAACTGGTCCTTGGCCGCTGAACCTTCTCGCACTTCACTTTTGCACTATGGCCGCCCGGTTCCTCTTCGCCGTCGAGCATTTCTACAGGCTGGTTGACGGCAAGGCTGCGCGGAGTGCCGTTGGGATGACGCTGGCGCAGGCTTCCTATCAGCAGCCTGGAGGTCCAGCAGCTTGGAGGTCCAGCAGCTTGGAAATCCGGCAGCCAGGGGAAACGATCGCCCAGGGGTTCGCCAAGTATCATTCTGTGTCAGTAAAGAGCCCATCCAGCTGTGCGGCAAGCCCCAACAGGGCCGTGCGAACTTTGTCCGCGCTCTAGGTCGGCAGAACCCGCGGGCCGCCATCGGGGTGGGTTGCCCGAACAGGGTAGCGGGGGCTATTGGGCCCGGCACCACACACCGAACCTGAACTGACCTCATAAGCACTAGGCGAGTTATCCACAATGCCGGTATTGAGGCTGGCGTGTCCGCATATTTCCGGGCTAAGCTCCTGAAGCAAACGCTGTGAAGGCACCGCAAAGGGGCGGAAGTGGTCTGATTGGATGCATTTGCTTTGCTCGAGGATGAGGTCCGTGAGCTCATCCGTCGCAAGGGCCTTGATCCACTGCGGCAGGGCGCGGAAGTGCGGACCCTCGTCGATGCCGCCGTCAACGACTACGGCGAGCGGGCCCTTCTGGGTGCAGTCCCGGCCATCACCCAGGGTGATGACATCGGGCGGCACGTGTTCAACGCCGTCGCAGGTTTCGGTGCACTGCAGCCTTTCCTGGACGATCCGGACATTGAAGAGATCTGGATCAACGCACCCGACCAGGTCTATGTTGCCCGGCACGGCGAATCGGAGCTCACGGAAACGAGGTTCACGGCCCAACAGGTGAGGGACCTGGTGGAACGGATGCTCAAGAGCTCCGGCAGGCGGCTCGATCTGAGCAGCCCCTTTGTCGACGCCGCCCTGCCGGACGGCAGCCGCCTGCATGTGGTGATTCCCGACATCACCCAAAATCATTGGGCTGTGAACATCCGCAAATTCACGGCCCGGGCAAGCCGCCTGGACCACCTCGTGGAGCTCGGCTCCCTCACCCCGCAGGCGGCCCGGTTCCTCGGCGCCGCCGTCAGCAGCGGCATGAACATCCTCGTCTCGGGCGCCACGCAGGCAGGCAAAACCACCATGCTCAACTGCCTCGCCGCAGGCATCGGTTCCCGCGAACGCGTCGTGACGGTGGAGGAAATCTTTGAGCTCAAGCTGCCGCTGCGGGACGTGGTGGGGTTGCAGTGCCGCCAGCCCAACCTCGAAGGAAAAGGCGAAATCCCGCTCCGGCGCCTCGTGAAAGAGGCCCTGCGGATGCGGCCGGACCGGCTCATCGTGGGCGAGGTCCGCGAGGCCGAGAGCCTGGACATGCTCATTGCCTTGAATAGCGGCCTTCCGGGGATGGCCAGCGTCCACGCAAACTCTGCCCACGACGCCGTCGTCAAAATTTGCACCCTGCCGCTGCTCGCGGGCGAAAACATCACGGCTGCTTTCGTGGTGCCAACCGTGGCCGCCTGCATCGACCTTGTGGTGCATTGCGTCAGGGCGTCCAACGGCAAGCGCAGCGTGGGGCAGATTCTGGCGCTCGGCCGTCGCGTGGAGAACGGCATCATCGAATCCGGGCTCGTGTTCAGCACCGTCAACGGGTGCCTCACCGCCTCCGAAACCGCCATGCCGGCACCGGAAAAGTTTGCCGCCGCCGGATACAACCTCGCCGCCTTGATGGGGGATTCCTGATGTCCGCCGTCGTTGGGCTGCTTGCCGGGATGGGACTTTTCCTGATCTGGAACGCCTGCTGGGCCTTGCCGCCGCGCACCCCTCATCCCGACCGCTCCAGCAGGATCGAAGCGCTCCTGGCCCAAGCCGGCGTGCCGCAGGTGACACCAACTTCACTGGTGCTCAGCGCCGTCGGACTTGCCATGCTCATGGCACTGATGGTCTTTGTCCTGACCGGCGCCCCGGCCATCGCCCTCTGCCTTGCCTTGTTCACCGGGTACCTTCCCTTCGCGCTTTTGAAGATGAGGGCACGACGGCGGGCGGCCGTCATGCGCGAACTCTGGCCCGACGTCGTGGACAACTTGCGCTCAGCCATCCGGGCGGGGCTGTCACTGCCCGAGGCCCTGGTGCAGCTGGGGCAGAAAGGGCCCGTGGAACTGCGGGAGGATTTTCGCAACTTTGGTGCCGATTACAGGGCAAGCGGCCACTTTGAAGGTGCACTGCAAAAGCTCAAGGCCACCCTGTCCGACCCCGTATCCGACAGGATTGTCGAGGCGCTGCGCCTGACCCGGGACGTGGGCGGCTCGGATCTGGGCACGTTGCTGGGCACCCTCTCCGAGTTCCTGCGCGACCATGCCCGCACCCGGAGTGAGCTGGAGGCCCGGCAGTCGTGGACAGTCAACGCGGCACGGCTGGCTGTTGCGGCGCCATGGATTGTCCTGATGCTCATGTCGACCCGGCCGGAAGCCATTGCGGCCTACAACTCACCGGCCGGATGGGCTGTGCTTGGCGGCGGGCTGGCACTTTCGGTGGTGTGCTACCGGGTCATGCTGCGCATCGGGGCCCTGCCCGAAGAGAAGCGGGTGCTGCAATGAACACGCACCTGGCCACCACGATCGCCGTCGGACTTCTTCTGGGGGCGGGGCTGTGGCTGAGCTTCATCCGGTTGCCGGCCATGCGCAAACCGAGCTTCGCCCAGCGTGTGGAGCCGCAGCTGCGGTCCGTGGACAGCCGCTCTCGGCTCCTGGACGGCGACGGCCCCGGCTCGCTTTTTGGGCCGCTGCAGCGAATCTTTCAGCTGGTCCTGTCCGACGCCGTGCACCGGCTTGGCAGCTTCAACATCAGCGTGCACGGCCTCAGCGCCCGGCTGGAGCAGGCAGGACGGCGTGAGAGTGCCCTTGAATTCAGGGCGGTCCAATTCCTGTGCGCCGCTGCAGGGCTGCTGATCGGGGCGGTGTTTTCCCTGTTGCTGCTGTGGCGCGGGAACATCAACTTCATGGGTGCCGTCTCGCTCACGCTGGGGCCCATGGTGGGCGGGTACCTGCTGTACGACCATCTGCTCGGCGTGCGGATCAAGCGGCGCCAGGAACGGCTGCTCATGGAATTCCCGGCCCTTGCCGAACTCATGGCGTTGGCCGTCGGTGCCGGGGAGAGTGCCTCAAGTGCTTTGGACCGGGTGGCCCGCTCCTCGAAGGGGGTGCTTTCGGAGGAGTTCGGCAAGGTCCTGGCCCAGACCCATGCCGGCACGCCCCTGGTCGATGCACTGAACCAATTTTCCGCCCGCGTCGACGTGCCGGCGCTGTCCCGATTTGTGGACGGGATCGGCGTGGCAGTCAACAGGGGGACGCCGCTGGCCGAGGTGCTGCGCGCCCAAGCCCAGGACGTGCGCGACGTGGCGAAACGCGAACTCATGGAATCGGCTGGCCGGAAGGAAATTGCCATGATGATCCCCCTCATTTTTGGCGTCCTGCCACTCACCGTCGTGTTCGCCGTGTTCCCAGGCCTGGCCCTGCTGCAGTTTGGCTTTTAGATGGCGGACACCCAGGACAACCACGGGACCTCAAGACCTTATGCAGGAAATTACCAGATGGAGGGAAACCAAGATGGACACCAGCGACATGGACACCAGGGACATGGGGACAAGGGTGGGGGTGGCCCTGCTCATTCTGGCTCGACAATGCATGGGCCGCTTGGGCCAGGGACTGGACAGGATGCTGCGTGCCGTGCGGCTTCCGGCGCTGCGGCCGGCGACGGACAGGAGCAGGGGAGACGTGCCCGGATGGGTGCTCATCACCTTGATGAGCGCGGTGCTGGTGGCAGGTCTGCTGGCCATCGCCGGCCCGGCCCTGGAGAGGCTCTTCAACCAGGCCATGGAACAAGTAAAGCCGTAAAAACCGGGAACCGGCGGAGGGCTGAGGTGTGGCGGTCAACCGCACGGCGGGACGCGCCTGTCCGGCGGGACGCGCCTGTCCGGCGGGACGCGCCTGTCCGGCGGGA
>JBBSQT010000071.1:0-8675 GCA_038243775.1 Actinomycetales bacterium
CCACCCGCCGCTGCCGAGAAAGACGCTGTCGCCAGCCACCCCGATCCGGTGGCCCGTCAGCTGCCCGTCGCTGCGCACTTCCTGCGTCCCGTCGCCCAGTCCCGTGACACGCACGACGCCGGCTCCTTCCGTCCCGCCCCCTTCCCGGCTGCCGCTGACTCTCACCACGCCGGTGCGGCCAGGCGCTGCCCAGGTGCTGTGCCACGGCGCGGAATCGCCGAGGCGCCAGCCGTCGGTGCGGGCCCACGGGCTGGTGGGCACCGGCTCCTTGACCTGTCCCGCCAAAGCGAGGGCCGCGGCGGCGTAGTCTTCGGCGGCCACGGTGCGGAAAGCGAGCCCTGGCAGTTTGCGTTCAATGAGGTTGGTGTCCAGGCGCCCCGCCTGCACATCGGCATCACCGAGAAGCAGTCGCAGGTATTCAATGTTGGTGGGCAGGCCCAGGACCACATAGTCGGCCAGGGCCGCATCGAGCCGTGCCAGGGCTTGGGCCCTATCGGCGCCCCAGGCGATGACCTTAGCGAGCATGGGGTCGTAGTTCGCGGAGATTTCCAGCCCGCAGGCCAGGGAGGAATCCACGCGCACACCCTCCCGCAGCTCCACGGATTCGTCCAGCACCACCACGGTTCCGGTGGCGGGGAGGAAGCCCTCGGCCGGGACTTCTGCGTAGACGCGCGCTTCCACGGCGTGCCCCTCAATGATGACGGCGTCCTGGCCGAAGTCGAGCTTCTCCCCGGCCGCGATGCGCAGCTGCCACGCGACCAGGTCCAGGGGTGCCCCGGACACGCGGGCCACCATTTCCGTGACAGGGTGTTCCACCTGCAGGCGGGTGTTCATCTCCATGAAGAAGAATTCTTCGGGGGCATCGTTGGAGACGATGAATTCCACGGTCCCGGCCCCCGTGTAATTGACGCTGGCCGCGGCGGCACAGGCAGCCGCCCCGAGTCGGCCTCGGATGGCGGCACCGTCCGCGGCGTCGGCGAGCAGCGGTGAGGGCGCCTCCTCAATGACTTTTTGGTGGCGGCGCTGCAGCGAGCATTCGCGCTCGCCCAGGTGCACCACGTTGCCGAAGTTGTCGCCCAGGATCTGCACCTCGATGTGGCGCGGGTTCGCCACGAGGCGTTCCAGGAACAGGGTGTCGTCCCCGAAGGAGGATGCCGCCACACGGCGGGCCGTGGCCAGCGCGGCCGGCAGTTCCTGCGCGCTCAGCACGTTGTGCATGCCCTTGCCGCCGCCGCCGGCGGAGGGCTTGATGAGCAGCGGGTAGCCTACCCCCGCTGCGGCAGCCAGAAGGTCTGCGTCGCTCAGCCCCGGCTCGGAAATGCCGGGGACCACGGGGACACCGGCGGCGGCTACATGGTTTTTGGAGCGGATCTTGTCGCCCATGACGTTCAGGGCCTCGACGTTGGGCCCAATGTACGTGATGCCGGCCTCCGCCAGGGCCTGGGCGAACGCCAGGTTTTCGGAGAGGAAGCCATAGCCGGGGTGGACGGCCTGGGCGCCCGATTCCCGGCAGGCAGCCAGGACGGCGTCAATGTTCAGGTAGCTTTCAGCAGCCGAGGCGGGGCCGATGCACACGGCAGCGTCGGCTTCGCGCACGTGGCGGGCTCCGGCGTCGGCCGTTGAATAGACGGCCACGCTGCGGATGCCGAGGCTGCGCAGGGTGGCGATGACGCGGCAGGCAATTTCGCCGCGGTTGGCCACCAGGACGGTGTCAAAAAGGGGTGGGTCACAAAGGGGTTTGTCAACAGTTGCGGTCATGGCCGGCTCACATTCTAAAGAGGCCGAAGGCGGTCTCGGGCAGCGGGGTGCGGGCGCAGACATCCAGGGCCAGGCCCAGGACGGTGCGGGTGTCCGCGGGGTCGATGATGCCGTCGTCCCAGAGGCGGGCGGTGGCATAGTAGGGGCTGCCCTGGTCCTCGAACTGGGCCAGGATGGGGGCCTTGAACTCGGCTTCGGCCTCAGCGGACCATTGATCACCGCGACCTATAATCTGGTCCCGCTTGACGGTGGCCAGCACGGAGGAGGCCTGGTTGCCGCCCATGACGGAGATGCGCGAGGCCGGCCACGTCCACAGGAACCTGGGGCTGTAGGCGCGCCCGCACATGGAGTAGTTGCCGGCGCCGAAGGAGCCGCCCACAATGACTGTCAGCTTGGGCACGCGCGCCGTGGCGACGGCCGTGACCATCTTCGCCCCGTGCTTGGCGATGCCGCCGTGCTCGTAGTCCTTGCCCACCATGAAGCCGTTGAGGTTTTGCAGGAAGATCAGCGGGATGCCGCGCGCATCGCACAGTTCGATGAAGTGGGCGCCCTTCAGGGCGGACTCGCTGAACAGCACGCCGTTGTTGGCCACAATCCCCACCGGGTGCCCGTGCAGCGTGGCGAAGCCGGTGACCAGGGTGGTGCCGTAGTTTTTCTTGAACTCGTGGAACTTGCTGCCATCCACAATCCGGGCAATGATCTCGCGGATGTCGTACGGCGTGTTCAGGTCGGTGGGGACGGCCCCGTAAAGCTCGGAAGGCTCGACGGCGGGACGCGCCGATTCCCCCACAGCCCAGGCCGGTGCCGGGTTGGGGGGCAGCGTGGCCACAATGTCGCGGATGATGGCCAGGGCATGTTCGTCGTTTTCGGCCAGATGATCCACGACGCCGGAGATACCCGCGTGCACCTCGCCGCCGCCAAGTTCCTCGGCGGTGACGATCTCACCGATGGCGGCCTTGACCAGCGGCGGGCCGCCCAAAAAGATGGTGCCCTGGTTGCGGACAATCACTGTCTCATCGCTCATGGCCGGCATGTAGGCGCCCCCGGCCGTGCAGGAACCCAGGACGGCGGCAATCTGGGGGATCTTGTGCGCCGACATCTGGGCCTGGTTGAAGAAGATCCGGCCAAAGTGCTCCTTGTCCGGGAACACCTCGTCCTGTTTGGGCAGGAACGCGCCGCCGGAGTCCACCAGGTAGATGCAGGGCAGCCGGTTTTCCAGCGCAATTTCCTGGGCGCGCAGGTGCTTCTTCACGGTCAGCGGGTAGTAGGTGCCGCCCTTGACCGTGGCGTCGTTGCACACGACCATCACGTGGCGGCCCTCAACCACGCCGATGCCGGCGATGACACCGGCACCCGGGGAGGCGCCGTCGTACATGCCGTGGGCGGCGAGGGGGGAAACCTCAAGGAACGGGCTGCCCTCATCGAGCAGGTGCCCGATCCTCTCGCGCGGCAGCAGCTTGCCGCGGGCCACGTGCCGCGCACGCGACTTTTCCGGCCCGCCCAGCGCGGTTTGCCGCAGCTGCCCGCGCAGTTCCTCGACCAAGGCACGCTGTTGCCCATCGTTGTGCGCAAACACGTCCTCGGACGCATCCACCTGGCTGTGCAAAGTCTCCATCGGCCCCTCTTTTGCTTGTTGCCCCAGTACACTAAGTTAATAGTTACTAACTGAGATTCAGGTTAGTCTGAGAACCCTGTGATGTCCAGCACAGCGATGTCCGGCACAACGATGTCAAGCACAGGGATGTCCGGCACAACGATGTCAAGCACAGGGATGTCCGGCACAGGGATGTGCCCAACAGGAGGACCCATGGTGGCACAACCGCCAACAGCACGCACGCAGGCCAAGGCCCAGCGCCGTTCGGTGCTGCTGCAATCAGCCGCCACGCTGTTCGCCCAACGCGGATTCAACGGCGTCTCCATCGAGGATTTGGGCTCGGCTGCCGGGGTGAGCGGGCCCGCCGTCTACCGGCACTTCCCTGGAAAACAAGCCCTGCTCGGGGCCCTGCTCGTGGGTGTGAGCGAGGACCTCCTGGCGGGGGGCCGCGCCGTGCTGGAGCAGGAGGCCGACGGCGGAGCCGCCCTGCGCGCGCTGGTCGCCTTCCACGTGGATTTCGCCTTGAGCCAGCCGGATGTGATCAGGGTCCAGGACAGGGATTTTGACAGCCTGGCCGACACCGAGCGTTCCGCGGTCCGGTCCCTGCAGCGCGCCTATGTTGAGCTGTGGGTGGGCGAGCTGGGCAGGCTCTTCCCGCAGCGGCCGGTGGCCATCCGCCGCTTGCAGGCGCATGCCGTGTTTGGCCTGATCAACTCCACCCCGCACAGCGTGCAACTGCACGGGCGCCCGGATTCGACGGCGCGGAAGGTTTTGGAGGCCATGGCCTGGGCCGGGCTGACAAGCGAGGAGACCTGATCCATCACCATCCCGCCGGCGAAGCAGCACCCGGGGGGCCGTTCCGGGCGCCCCCTTCCGAGGCCGTCAGAAACGCCTGCGACAAGGCCGTGGTACCACACGCCGGACCAAACCCTGAGGGCGGCATGCCCCTGTGAACGTCATGAAGGAAGCGCCGGTTTCCCGGCGCTTCCTGTGCCACATGAGTTCGTGGGGTCAGTGTGCCACCGCCCCTCCGTGATGGGTGTTTGTGCGCTCGTGCATGCTGGGCTGCAGGGCCATGACCGCTGCAATCAACGCGACGGCACCGGCAATCCAGGACGTCCAAGATGCTCCCGTGTGTGCTGTGTAGCCAGCAATCCACGGGGAGATGAACAGCAGCGCGCCGAGTACCATCTGGACCCATTCGCCCACCGGCTGCCCGGGACTGGTGAGATTCCAAACACCTGCCACCACGAGCAGCACGCCCAAAACAATCATCATGGTGCGCGAACTGCCCTGCTGCGTGGTCCACATGGTCGACAACGCGGCATAGGCGCCTGCGACGATGGCAACGTAATCCTGCCAGCGATTCCACCTCTTCATTGCTACCAACCTCCTTACGAGTTGGCTCCCAACGTGGGGGTCACTACAAATATACGTCCGTCTGCACGCCGTAGCCAGAGCTGGAAGGTTGCATTCCGGCTCAGGCTCAGCCAGGCGTTCAGCCAAGCACCAGCGCCATCGCCGGATCAGCCATGATGGCACCCACATCCGCCAAAAAGCGCGAGCCTTGTTCGCCGTCGACCAGCCTGTGGTCAAAGGACAGGCTCAGCGTCATGACCTGGCGCAACGCCACCTGGCCGTTGTGTTCCCAGGGTGTGCGGCGGACGGCCCCAAGGGCCAGGATGCCGGCCTCCCCGGGGTTGAGGATGGGAGTTCCGGCGTCAATGCCGAAGACGCCGATGTTGGTGATGGAGAACGTGCCTCCGGCCAGGTCGGCAGGTTGGGTTTTTCCGGCGCGCGCGGTTTCGGCCAGGTTCCCCAGCGCCTCTGCCAGTCCGCGCAGGCCCAGCGCATGGGCGTCCTTGACGTTCGGCACCACCAGCCCGCGGGGGGTCGCGGCAGCAATGCCCAGGTTCATGTACTTGAACTCCACAACCTCCTGCGCACCCTCGTCCCAGCGCGAATTCAGGGCCGGGCGCCGCGCGGCAGCCAGGCACACGGCCTTGGCGGCGAGCGTCAGCGGGGTGACCTTGATGCCGGCAAATTCCTTCTGCATGCGCAGCTTCGCCAAAAAGTCCATGCCGGCGGTGACGTCCACGGTGAGGAATTCGCTCACGTGCGGGGCCGTGAAGGCGCTCTGCACCATGGCCTGGGCCATGAACTTGCGGACCCCCTTGATGGGTGTGCGCACCTCGCGCGCGCCCGCCTGGTGCACGGTCGACGGCGCACCCTCCACCGCGGTTGCGGCCCCGCTCACGCCGTGGTCGGGAGTGGGGTGGCCGGCAGCGTGCCGGTCAGGTTCCGGGTGCCCGGCAAAGGTGACCACGTCGCTGCGGGTGATGACCCCCCGGTCCCCCGACCCGGCCAACAGTTCAAGGTCGATGCCTAAGTCCCTTGCCAGTTTCCGCACGGGCGGGGATGAGCGGGGCCTGTCTGTCTGGGGGCTGGGGCGCTCGCGGTGCACAGCCGTGGCGGTCGCAGGCAGCGCCGCCGGCACTGTTGCCACGCGCTGGCGGCGCACGGGACGGGCGGAAGTCTCCGGGTCGGCCCCGTAGCCAACGAGCGTGGGAATGCGCTTGGCCGCAGGCTCCCCGCTCTCTGTGCCACCATTTTCTGTTCCACCGTGCCCTGTGCCACCGTTTTCTGTGCCACCGCCGACGCGAGTCCCGCCGCCGGAGCCCGCAGTGCCCTGGCCCGGACTGCCGTGGGGAGCATCCGCGCCGGTGAGGTCGAAGGTGATGATGACCTCTCCGACGTCGACCATGGTGCCGGGCTCATGGGTGATGCGGGTGACGGTGCCGGCGAAGGGCGAAGGGAGCTCCACAACAGCCTTGGCCGTCTCGACCTCCCCAATGACCTGGTTCAGCTCGACGGCGTCCCCGACGGCCACATGCCAGCTGACAATTTCGGATTCGGTCAGGCCTTCGCCGAGGTCGGGAAGTCTAAATTCTGCAATCATGCCCAGTCGTCCATTCCTGTGTGTGAGTTGGGGCGGCCGAGCGCGCGGTCAACGCCGTCGAGCATCCTGTCAAGATCGGGCAGGTGGTGCTTTTCCAGCTTGGACGGCGGGTACGGGATGTCGAAGCCGGTGACGCGCACGGGGGCGGTTTCCAAAAAGTCGAAGCAGCGCTCGGTGATGGTCGCGGCGATTTCGGCGCCGAGCCCCAACGTCTGGCCGGCCTCATGGGTGATGACGAGCCTTCCCGTGCGGCGCACAGACTCGACGATGGGGGCATAGTCGACGGGTGAGAGTGAGCGCAGGTCAATGACCTCGATCGAGACACCATCCGCTCCGGCCGCAATGGAGGCGTCGAGCGCGGTTTTCACCAGCGGCCCGTACGTCACGAGGGTGACATCGGTTCCGGCAGCCACCACGCAGGAGGTGCCCATGGGCTGCGCCTGGGCCAAAGGGCCGTCCAGCTCCACCTCACCCTTGGTGTGGTAGCGGCGTTTGGGCTCAAAGTAGAGCACCGGGTCATCGCTGGCGATGGCCTGGCGCAGCATCGTGTAGGCGTCTTGAGGATTGGAGGGGCTGATGACGCGCAGCCCGGAGGTGTGCACAAAGTAGGCTTCCGGTGATTCGGAGTGGTGTTCGGGCGAGCCGATGCCGCCGCCGAAAGGGACCCGGATGGTCAACGGCATGCGGACCTTGCCCTGGGTGCGGACATGCATTTTGGCCACCTGGGAAACGATCTGGTCAAATCCGGGGTAGATGAACCCGTCGAACTGGATCTCGCACACGGGCCGGTAGCCCCGGTATGCCAATCCGACGGCAGCACCGATGATTGCCGACTCTGCCAGCGGGGTGTCGATGACCCGGTGGGAGCCAAAATCCTTCATGAGGCCGTCGGTGACACGGAAGACGCCACCGAGGGTGCCGATGTCTTCGCCGAGCAGCACAACCTTGGGGTCGTCCTCCATGGCACGGCGCAGCCCTGCATTGATTGCCTGCGTGAGGCTCAGCTTGCTCATGATGCACTCCCTTGTGCCGTTGCTGATGGGGCGTGCTGTTCCCCGAAGGATTCCAGGTATGCCAGATAATGTGCGCGCTGCTTCGCCAGAAGGGGATGGTCATCGACGTAGACGTGGTCAAAGACGGTCATCGGGTCCGGATCGGGCATGCTGATGCAGGCGTGCCGCAGTTCGGCTGCCACGGCGTCCGCCTCCCCCGCAATGGCGGCTTCAGCGCCGTCGTCGAGCATTCCCGCCCCGACGAGGTAGCTGCGCATCCTGTCAAGGGGGTCCTTGGCACCCCATTCCTCCAACTCGGTCACGCCCCGGTACCGTTTGGGGTCGTCGGCCGTGGTGTGCGCGCCCATGCGGTAGGTGACGGCTTCAATGAAGCTGGGGCCGTTGCCGGTGCGGGCACGTTGCGCGGCCCAACGCGTGGCCGCCAGGACGGCCAGGACGTCATTGCCGTCAACCTGCAGGCCGGGCATCCCGTAGCCTGCGGCCCGGCCGGCCAGCGGAACGTGCGACTGCAGGCCGACGGGCTCAGAGATGGCCCAGTGGTTGTTTTGGCAGAAGAAGACCACGGGGGCCTGAAAGCTTGCGGCGAACACCATGGACTCGTGGACATCTCCCTGGCTCGTGGCGCCGTCGCCCAGGTAGGCGATGGCCATCGAGTCCTTGCCGTCCAGGGTCAGGCCCATGGCATAACCGGTGGCGTGGAGTGTTTGTGCCCCGATAATGATTTGCGGGGTGGCCATGTTGACCTCGTACGGGTCCCAGCCGGTGTTGCTGGTGCCTCGCCAGACACCGAGAATGTCCCCCAACTTGGCGCCGCGGCAATAGGCCACACCATTTTCACGGTACGTGGGGAAAACAAAGTCGTCGTCCGCCAAGGCCCGGACCGAGCCTATCTGGGAGGCTTCCTGCCCCAACAGCGGAGGCCACAGCGCAAGCTGCCCCTGCCGTTGAAGTGCCGTAGCCTCAAAGTCGACACGGCGGATCACCACCATGTCGCGGTACAAATTTCGAAGTTGCGCCCCGTCCAGGTCGCTGACGTACTCGTCCAACAGCGCATCAGCAACACGGTTTCCGTCTGCAGTGATCAGTTGGTGCATTGTCATTTCGTCCCGGCCTGTGGGCGCTTGGCGCAAATGGCTCATATTGCTCGCCTCCCTGCATTGTAATGAGGATGGTTCCTATGGATGTGACGATACTCACGTAACGCACGACGGGCAACGTCGGCGGTAAAAGTTGAGCACGCTGCACTGCTGCGAACCCCTTGACCGTGCTATTCTGCGCATTATGCCTACTTTGGATGGAACCGACGCACGTATCCTTCTGGCCCTTGTCAGGGATCCCCGCCAGACAGTGG
>JBBSQT010000072.1:0-8566 GCA_038243775.1 Actinomycetales bacterium
AGGTTGGTGATCATCCCGGAGATCGTGATGATGTGCCCGTCCTGCGGCCCGTCGTCGGCCAGCAGTTGGGTGATGGAAATATCCGCGTTCTGGCTCAACACCCCTTCGAGGCCGCGCAAGGGATGGTCGGAGACGTACAGGCCCAGCATGTCGCGCTCAAACGCAAGTTTGTCCTTTTTCTCCCACTCGGGCAGGTCCGGGATTTCGGTGGCGAGGGCGGCTTCGGGCTCCGCTTCCCCGCCCAGGCCGGCAAACAGGTCGAACTGGCCCACCGCTTCATTGCGCTTGATGGTGATGACCGAGTCCACGGCCTCTTCATGGATCATGGCCAGGGCTCGGCGGGCATGGCCCAGCGAGTCGAAGGCGCCGGCCTTGATCAGGGACTCGATGGTGCGCTTGTTGCACACCACTGCGGGAACCTTCAGGAGGAAATCGGAGAAGTTCTCAAAGTTGCCGCGCTCGATGCGGGACTCCACGAGCCCGTTGACCACGTTCGCTCCGACGTTGCGGATGGCGCCCATGCCGAAGCGGATGTCCTTGCCGACAGGGGTAAAGTTCAATGCGGATTCGTTCACGTCAGGTGCCAGCACCGTAATGCCCATGTGGCGGCACTCATTGAGGTACAGCGCCAGCTTGTCCTTGTCATCGCCAACGCTGGTGAGCAGTGCGGCCATGTACTCGGCCGGGTGGTGCGCCTTGAGGTAGGCGGTCCAGTAGCTGATGACGCCATAGGCTGCCGAGTGCGCCTTGTTGAAGGCGTAGTCGGAGAACGGAAGGAGGATGGCCCACAGGGTGGCGACGGCTTCATCCGAGTAGCCGTTGTCCACCATGCCCTGGTGGAAGCCTTCGTACTGCTTGTCCAGCTCGGACTTCTTCTTCTTGCCCATGGCGCGGCGCAGGATGTCGGCCCGGCCCAGCGAGTAGCCGGCCAGCTTCTGCGCAATGGACATCACCTGCTCCTGGTACACAATCAACCCATAGGTCCCGCCCAGGATCTCTGCGAGGGGCTCCTCCAGCTCAGGGTGGATGGGGGTGATGGGCTGCAGGCCGTTCTTGCGCAATGCATAGTTGGTGTGCGAGTCAGCACCCATGGGGCCTGGCCGGTACAGGGCCAGGACGGCGGAAATATCCTCGAAGTTGTCGGGGCGCATGAGCTTCAGCAGCCCGCGCATGGGTCCGCCGTCGAGCTGAAAGACGCCCAGCGTGTCCCCGCGCGCCATGAGCTCATAGGAGGCTGCGTCGTCGAGCTCCAACTGCTCAAGCTCAAGGTCAAGGCCCTTGTTGGCCTTGATGTTCTCCAGCGCGTCGGTGATGATCGTGAGGTTTCGCAGCCCCAGGAAGTCCATCTTGATCAGGCCCAGGCCCTCACTGGTGGGGTAGTCGAACTGGGTGATGACCTGCCCGTCCTGGATGCGGCGCATGATCGGGATGACATCGATGATGGGATCCGAGCTCATGATCACGCCGGCCGCGTGGACGCCCCACTGGCGCTTGAGGCCTTCCAGGCCCTTGGAGAGTTCAAAGACCTTCGCGGCTTCGGGGTCGGTGTTGATCAGGTTGCGGAAGTCCCCGGCCTCGCCGTACCGCTTGGCCTCCGTGTTTTCAATGTCGTTGAGCGCGATGTCCTTGGCCATGACGGCCGGCGGCAGCGCCTTGGTCAGCATTTCGCCCATGCTGAAGGGGTGGCCCAACACGCGGGAGGAGTCCTTCAACGCCTGCTTGGTCTTGATGGAGCCATACGTGACGATCATGGCCACGCGCTCGTCGCCGTACTTCTCGGTCACGTACTTGATGACCTCATGGCGGCGGCGATCATCGAAGTCCACGTCAAAGTCAGGCATGGAGACACGTTCCGGGTTCAGGAACCGTTCAAAGATCAGCCCGTGGCGCAGCGGGTCAAGGTCGGTGATGCGCATGGCGTAGGCCACCATGGATCCGGCACCGGAACCACGGCCGGGGCCCACGCGGATGCCCTGGCTTTTGGACCAGTTGATGAAGTCGGCCACCACCAGGAAATAGCCCGGAAAGCCCATGCGGATGATGACGTCGAGTTCGTAGTCGGCCTGCTTTCGGACGTCGTCGGGGATGCCGGCCGGGTAGCGGTACTTCAATCCGGTATCGACCTCCTTCACCAGCCACGAGGTCTCATCTTCGCCGGGCGGGCAGGGGAACTTGGGCATGTAGTTGGCGTTGGTGTTAAAGGAAACGTCGCAGCGTTCGGCAATCAGCAGCGTATTGTCGCAGGCCTCCGGCAGTTCGGAAAACAGGGAGCGCATCTCCGCGGCCGACTTCAGGTAGTAGCCGCTGCCGCTGAACGCGAAGCGCTTGCCGCCCTCATCGTAGGTGGGCTCGGTCAGGGTCGACGCGGACTGCAGGGCCAGCAGCGCCTCGTGCGCTTTCGCGTCATGCTCGTGCGTGTAGTGCAGGTCGTTCGTGGCGACCAGCGGGATCTGCAGTTCCCTGGCCAGGCGCAGCAGGTCCTTGGTGACCCGGCGCTCAATGTCCAGGCCATGGTCCATGAGCTCGCAGAAGTAGTTCTCCTTGCCGAAAATGTCCTGGAACTCGGAGGCGGCGGCCTTGGCCTCGTTGTACTGGCCGAGCCGCAGCCGGGTCTGAACCTCGCCGGACGGGCAGCCGGTCGTGGCGATCAGGCCCGGATGGTATTCATTGAGCAATTCCCGGTCCAGGCGCGGGTATTTGCCCATGGGCGAGTCCAGCGAGCCGATCGAGGACGCCCGGAACAGGTTCCGCATGCCCTGGTTGTTGTAGCTGAGCAGCGTCATGTGGGTGTAGAACCCGCCGCCGGAGACGTCGTCCCTGCGCTGGGACTCCTCCGTGCGCCACTTCACCCTGGTCTTGTCGGTGCGGGCCGTGCCCGGGGTGACATACGCTTCGACGCCGATGATGGGCTTGATGCCGGCGTCGGTGGCCTTTTTCCAGAAGTCGAAGGCACCGAACAGGTAGCCGTGGTCGGTAGTGGCCAACGCCGGCATTTCCAGCCGGTTGGCCTCTTCAAACAATTCGGTCAGGCGGGCGGCGCCGTCCAGCATGGAGTATTCGGTGTGCGTATGGAGATGGACAAAACTGTCAGTCGATGAGCTAGCCACCAGACCATTCTACGGTGCCTGAACCACGACGGCGGGAGGCCGCCTGTGGGCAGCACCACCCCCTCGGCAACACTCCCCCACTGTCCGGGCATTAACCGCCAACGCTCCCGCAGCAGGTGCGGGAGCGTTGCGATTTTTCGCCCGGAAGGTGCTGCCGCGTTGCGATTTTTCGCCCGGAAGGTGCTGCCGCGTTGGTGGGAGCGTTGCCGGGACGGTTGGCAGAACGGGTCAGTGTTCCCCGCGGAGGTGGTCCAGGGCGTAGTTGAGGTCCTGCGGGTAGGGGCTTGCCACAGAGACCCACTCCCCCGACGACGGATGGGTGAAGCCAAGCTTGTGGGCGTGCAGCCACTGCCGGGTCAGGCCCAGTTCGGCGGCCAGCTTGGGATCGGCGCCGTAGGTCAGGTCCCCGGCGCAGGGGTGGCGCAGGGCGGAGAAGTGCACCCGGATCTGGTGGGTGCGGCCCGTCTCCAAGTGCACCTCCACCAGGGTCGCCTTGCCAAATGCTTCCAGGACCTCGTAGTGGGTGATGGACGGACGCCCGTCCTCGATCACGGCAAAGCGCCAGTCATGGCCCGGGTGGCGGCCGATCGGCGCGTCGATCGTGCCCTGCAGCGGGTCCGGCAGGCCTTGGACCACCGCGTGGTAGACCTTCTCCACGGTTCTGTCCCGGAAGGCCTGCTTGAGCACCGTGTAGGCGTGTTCGGTCTTGGCCACCACCATGGCGCCGGAGGTGCCCACGTCCAGGCGGTGCACAATGCCCACCCGTTCCTGCGCGCCGGAGGTGGAGATGCGGTAGCCGGCCGCGGCCAGCCCACCCACCACCGTGGGGCCCACCCAGCCCGGGGAGGGGTGGGCGGCCACGCCGACGGGCTTGTCCACCACCACGAAGTCTTCGTCATCGAGCAGGATGTTCAGACCCTCCACGGGTTCCACCACAACTTCCAGCGGGTCGCGCCGTTCGGGGATGGTAACTTGCACGCTGGCGCCGGCCCTGAACTTTTCGCTCTTGCCGAGCACGGCACCGTCCTGAAGCACGTTGCCTTCCATGCACAGCAGCGCCGCGGCGGACCGTGAGATGCCCAGCAAGGCGGCCAGTCCGGCGTCGGCTCGGCTCCCTGCCGCTTCCTCGGGTACTAGGAATGTTTTAGTCATGGTCTACTCCGTCGTGCTGTTCGTTGGTGCCGGCCGTCGTGGACTGTGCCGTGTCACTGGTTTTGCGGCCGTCCAGCCCGACGCCCAGCAGGGTGAGCAGGCAGATGACGATGACGCCACCCACCACTGCCATGTCGGCCATGTTGAAGATGGCGAAATGGGGGAAGGAAATGAAGTCCACCACGTGGCCCATGCCGAACGACGGTGGACGGAACAGCCTGTCTGTCAGGTTGCCCAAAGCTCCGCCGAAGACCAGGCCGAGGCCCACGGCCCACCAGGCGGAGCGGATGCGTTGCGAGAGCACCACGATCGCGACGGAGACAATCGCCATGACGATGGTAAAGACCCACGTGAAGTTTTCACCGATGGAGAAGGCTGCCCCGGAGTTCAGGATGTGGTACCACTGCAGCAACCCGGGGATCACGGGGATTTTCTCACCCACTGCCATGGTCGAATCGACCCACCATTTGGAGAGCTGGTCGCAGGCGTAGGCGAAGGCGGCAACACCGAGCCACAAAAGCCACAAAGACCGGCGAAAGGGTGTGGCTGCGGCCTTCGGGCCGGGCAAAGAATTCTCGCTCATCATGCTTTCAGTGGTTGGGGGCAAAAAGGGTCTTCTCAATCATAGGCAGCTGCGCGCGGAGCTCCGCATTGGCAAGGATACTGTTTTAAGCCGACAAAGGCCGGCGGAACAAGTTTCCTTGTCCCACCGGCCTCTGCCCCTAAATTTCTTCAGTGTTGCTCTTAGGACTCGGCGTTGCTTTCCGAGAGGTCCGGTGCTGCCACCGAACCACGGGCGTCCAAGTCACGCAGCTGACCTTCGATGTAGGTCTTCAGGCGTGAACGATAGTCACGCTCGAAGCCACGGAGCTGTTCAACCTTCCGCTCGAGCACTGAACGCTGCTGCTCCAGTGCGCCGAGGGTCTTGCGGCTCTTTTCCTGTGCATCGTTGACGAGTGTGCTGGCTTCGAGCTGTGCCTCGGCAATGATCTTGTCGCGCTGTTCAACACCGGCGTTGACGTATTCGTCGTGAAGACGCTGGGCCAAGGCGATGACGCCTGTGGCGGACTCTGCAGTTGCCGCGGCAGCATCGGGGGCCGGAGCCGCCGGGGCTGGTTCGGCGGGCGCGGCTTCAACAACCGGCTCGGGCTTTGCAAGCACGGGCCGGGGCGCAGCAGGCTCAGCCGGTGCGGACTTCTTCTTCCCCAGCTTTTCCTTGACAGGTGCCGGAACAGCCTGTGCCGGAACAGCCTGTGCCGGAACGGCCTGTGCCTGAACGGCGCCTGCGTTGGATGATCCCTGGTCGAGCTGCTTGCGCAGGTCATCATTTTCTTGATGCAAACGGCGTAGCTCTACGACGATCTCGTCAAGAAAGTCGTCGACTTCGTCCTGGTCGTAGCCTTCACGAAACTTCGTGGGCTGGAACCGCTTGTTGACAACGTCTTCTGGCGTTAACGCCATCTAGTCACCTCATTGGTCTTAGTGAGTCAGCAACCATGCCGACTCCGGTGCCGAATGCATATCTGGAGATCTGCACCTGGGTCTATCGCTTTTTACAATATATCGTTTCTTCGGCGAAAACTAACGACGCGGCGCTACATCGCCAGATTCCTTGTGAGGCTCATCCCAATACCAACCACAACGATCAATAAAAGGAAGCCAATATCAAGGGCCATGGAGCCGATGCGCAGTGGCGGAACCATGGCGCGCAGCTTCCGCAGGGGCGGGTCCGTGAGCCGGTACACCAGCGACGCACCAACCAGGGCCATGCCCTTGGGCCGCCAGTCGCGGGCAAAGACCTGTATCCAATCAAAGACCATGCGGGCCAAAAGAGTCAGGAAGTACAGCAGCAGCAGCAAATATAGCAGAGCAAAAACAATTGTCACGCGTGTGCACACAATCCCTAGGTTGAGAATCAACGTCGTTACGTTTAGTCCAAGAATAGACCACCGGCGGCCACCGAAGGTGGTAACGGGGGACCGACTTGTTCCATTAAACGCACTGCCCGGACACTTAGTGCCCGGGCAGTGGAAAAAATCGTTGCAGGTCTAGCTCTGGTTGAAGAAACTTGCCTGCGTGTCCGAAATCTTCTTGTCGTCGCCGAGCACCTCAATGTAGGACGGTGAGAGCAGGAAGACCTTGTTGGTGACCCGCTCTATGGAGCCGCGCAGGCCGAAAACAAGCCCTGCCGAGAAGTCCACCAGGCGCTTGGCGTCGGCCTCGCCCATGTCGGTGACGTTCATGATGACAGGGATGCCGTCACGGAAGCTCTCACCGATGATTTTTGCATCATTGTAAGAGCGGGGGTGGACGGTGGTGATCTGACGCAAACTAACTGCCTCTTCCCGATTCGATGCGGCACGCTTAATGGGTGTTACCGGAGCCCGGTATTCTTCGTCGCCGGCCTTGGGTGCGGCGGCCTCCTGGACTGGAGCAGCCGGCGCCACGTCACGCGCGGGCGCCTCGGCATAGTTTTCGTCCTTGGGCAACGACGGCGAATGCTCAGCATCGTAGTGCTCGTCACCGTCCGCGAGACCCAGAAAGATCATTGTCTTGCGCATAGCGCCAGCCATGGTTGCTCCTCGTTCGTTATGCAAAGCACAAAACTCTTTTTGTTACGTTTGCTGTCAGGCAGTTGTTTCCAACACTTAAAACGCTACAGCACCGCCGGGCGGGGTCCGAGTATATCCGAACCGACACGCAGGTGTGTCGCCCCATAGGCCAGTGCGACTTCCAAATCATGGCTCATGCCGGCGGAAATCCCGGTGGCTGCGGGATGGTTCGCCACCAGGGCTGCCGACACTTCCGCCAGCAGGGCAAAGGCCGGCTCCGGGGCAACCCCCAGCGGCGCCACCGCCATGACCCCGGCCAGGTTCAGGCCGCCGCTTCCGGCAATCAGTTCTGCCGTGTGCAGGATGTCCGCGGGGCTGAGCCCTCCCCTGCCGCCGGGCCCGCCTGCGCTCCCGGCGTGCGCTTGGCCGGCAGCCCCGGTGAGTTCGGGATACGCCCCGGACAGGTCGACCTGAATGTAGCAGTCCAGGTTCCTGCGCCCGTTTTCCTGCTGTTGCGCGGCCATGGCCTTGGCCAGCGCCTTCACCAGCGAGGGCCTGTCGATGGAATGGACGGAATGGGCGTATGCGGCCACCGACCTGGCCTTATTGCTCTGCAACTGGCCGATAAAGTGCCAGCGCAGGCCGGTGCCCGAAGGGCCGGTTGCGGATGAGCCCGTCTCTGAAGCGTCCGTGCCGGATGGGGCTGCTGCGGAAGGGTCCAGGGTGGCGGCGACTTCCACTACCTTGGCTGATGCTTCCTGGTCACGGTTCTCCCCCACATCCGCCACGCCGAGGCGCCGCAGCCGCACCACGTCGGCAGCCGGGTGGAACTTGGTCACCACTATCAAGGTCGGGTCGGCAAGCATGTTGCCGGCTGCACCCCGCATTGACACGGCGCTCTCAATGCGGTGCCGCACGGCGGCCAGCCGCTCAGCCAGGAAGGTGCTGCGAGGGTCATCAGATGTCATTGCTGAAGGTACTTTCACGCGGAAGTTGGTGGCTGGGGAGGGTGGGTGGCGGGTATGGCAGCGCTACTCCACGGGTGTGCGGGTGGCAAAGCCAATGAATCGGCCTTCTGCTTCCCCGTCCCGTTGGGACCTGCGATGGGAGTAATAGTGTAGATCTTCGAGGGTGCAGATGCCGCTGGGATGGGTGGATACGCCGTTGGCGTGCAGTTGCGCCATGACGGCGGCCGGCAGATCCAGCGCGGGCGTCCCCCAGCTCGTGGTGGCATACGCCTCGGGCACCTTATGCGCCACGGCATCGCGCATGGTGGCGGGAACTTCATAGCACTGTCCGCAGACGCTGGGGCCCAGCCACGCCTCAAGGGTTGTTGCCCCGCCGCCGCGCAGTGCGGCCACAACGGCGTCAACGACGCCGGCCTCCACCCCCGGGCGCCCCGCATGGGCAACACCCAAGAGAGTGCCGCCGTCGGGCATGTCACCCACCAGGACCACCGGGACACAGTCCGCCACCATGACGGCCAGGCCGCCGGTGCCGCTGCAGGCGTCCAAGACCATGGCATCCGCTGTGATGATCCCTGCCCGTGCCCCTGAGACGCTGCCTGAGACGCTGCCAGGGGCGCTGCCTGGGGCACCGCCTGGGGCACCGCCTGGGGAAACGAGGGCCACTTCCGCACCGTGAACCTGGCTCATGTATGTCAGTGGCACCACCGTGCCGGAACCGGCAGCGAGTTCATGCTCCAATTCCGCTCGCCGCCGGGCGACCTCAGCGGGGTCGTCACCAACATGAAAG
>JBBSQT010000073.1:0-8536 GCA_038243775.1 Actinomycetales bacterium
CGGCTTGAGCAGCTCCTGCACCTGCCCCTCCGTCACCTGCGGCAGCGGCGTGCCCAGCACCGGCACCAGGGCCGCCTGCAGGGTTTCTTCGGCCACCAGCTTCCGCCCCTCGAACACGACAGTCTTCACCGCAAGTGCCGGCGAGAACATCACAAATGCCATGAGAAGGGCAAGGACAACCACAGTGCCGGCGAGCCCGTAAACAAACGCACGCCGGCGCCGCTTGTGCAGGGGCACGGGAAAGGCCAGGACCTGCGCTCCGGTTTCCGGCGCACGGTCCCCACCGGCGGCTGCGGCGGAACCTGCAGCCTTGGCTGCCGCCTTGGCAGTCGCGGTGCCCCGCCTGCCCGATGCGGGGTGGTTTTTACCCGGTGCTTTCCCGGGCTTTCCCATTGCTTTCCCGGGTTTCCCCGGTGCCTTGCCCGGGGCTTTCCCGGGCTTGGCCGGTGCCCCCGACGCTGGGGCGTCCGGCCGTGCCAGCGGCTGCACCGAAACCTTGGAACTGGTGCCGCGCACGGCACCGCGGTCCCCCGGAACGCCCGGCGCAGAAGGGGCCGATGGGGCGGGCGCACCGCCTTGTTCCTCCGGCAGTTTTGGTGCCGGGACGGTGTGGGGTCGGGTCTTGATGACGCGGGGCTTGCGTGGCTCAGCCATCACTGCCACCTTGCAGTGCCGCGACGAGGGCGCCACCCAGCTCGGTGACGTCCCCGGCACCAATCGTCAGAATGATGTCCCCGCGCTTTGCGGTCCGGGCCAGCAGTGCCACGGCGGCCGCACCGTCCGGGGCGTAACCGGTGGGCTTCGTCAGCTCGGCGGTGATGAGCTCGCTCGTCACCCCTGGAACGGGGTCCTCGCGGGCCGGGAAAATGTCGAGGACGGCGACGGTGTCGGCAAGGTCCAGTGCCTGGGCGAACTCACTGGCGAACTCGGCGGTGCGCGAGTACAGGTGCGGCTGGAACAAGACGTGCACGCTGTGGGGGCCGGCGACGGTCCTGGCGGCAAGGAGGGCTGCCCGGACTTCGGTGGGGTGGTGTGCGTAGTCGTCAAAGACCGCTACGCCGCGCCCCTGCCCCTTGGCTTCAAATCGCCGGGCGGCACCGCTGAAGGTGCCCAGCGAGTCCGCCGCCACGGCCGCATCCATCTCCAAGGCCACAGCCACGGCCAGGGCGGCGGCGGCGTTGCGCAGGTTGTGGTCCCCCGGCACCTGCATGTGCAGGTCCACGGACCGCTCCTCACCACGCGGGCGCAGCCCCGCACGCAGCACGGCCGTGGCACTGCTGTGCAGGCCGTCGGAGGTGCCGGGGAGCAGCCGAACATCGGCCGACGGCGAGAAGCCGTAGCTTATGCAGTCGATGCCGTTCGCGGCGGCGCGGGCAGCCAGGGCGGCCGACCCGGCGTCGTCCGCACAGGCCACCAGGATCCCGCCAGTCGGCAGCAGCGCCACGAACTGCTCAAACGCGGCAACCACGGCCCCGGCCGTGCCGTAATGGTCCAGGTGGTCTGCCTCAAGGTTGGTGACCACGGCAATGCGCGGGCGGTAGTTCAGGAAGGATGCATCCGACTCGTCGGCCTCCGCCACGAAAATGCCCGCCGACCCGTGGGCCGCGTTGACGCCCAGGCCCTGCACGGTCCCGCCCACGGCGAACGAGGCGTCGATGCCGGCCCCGCGGAGCATGACGGTGATCATGGAGGTGGTGGTTGTTTTTCCGTGCGTGCCGGCAACAGCCACGACCACATCCTCGGCCATGGTTGCGGCCAGCGCCTGCGAACGGTGCAGCACCCTCACGCCTGCGGCCCGGGCCGCCACCAATTCCGGGTTCGTGTCCCGGATGGCGGTGGAGACCACCACCGTGTCCACGCCGGCCACGTTCGCGGCACCCTGGCCCACAAACACTGTGGCACCCAGGGCTTCCAGCGCCGCCAACCCCGGCGAGGCTTTGGCGTCCGAACCGCTGACGGGAACATCCTGCCCCAGCATGATGCGGGCGACGGCGGACATGCCGGCCCCGCCCATGCCAATGAAGTGCACGCGCCCCAGTTCGGCCAGTGTCGGTGGAATGTAGGCCACGGTTGTTGTTCCCTTCCGGATGTTCGTCATTTTCCCGCCGCCGCGAAGACCATGTCCGCCATGCGCTCGGCGGCGTCCTTGATCCCGTGCTCCGCTGCTGCGGCACCCATGCGGGCCAGCAGCGGCGCATCCAGGCACAGCGGAATCAGCTCGGACTGAATCCAGCCGGCATCTAGTGCCGCATCGTCCACGAGCACGGCACCCTGGGCCGCGACCAGGTCCGCGGCGTTGCGCGCCTGTTCGCCGTTGCCGATGGGCAGCGGGACAAAGATGGCCGGGAGCCCGACGGCGGCCACCTCCGACACGGTGCCTGCGCCTGAGCGGCACAAAAGGAGGTCGGCGGCTGCGTAGACATCCGCCATGACGTCCACGTATTCGCGCTGCTGGTACAGGGGCGCCGTGACCGGGGAGCCGGAGTCGTCCAGGACCGGTTTGCCCTTGCCGGTGATGTGGAGTGTTTGGATGCCCGCCCCGGAGAGTGCCTGGAGTGAGGCGGCGACGGCACTGTTCAGGCGCAGGGCGCCCAGCGAGCCGCCGGTGACGACCAGGGTGGTCCGGTCCGCTTCCAGGCCCAGCCTCTCCCGCGCTCCCGCCTGCGCCGCGGAACGGTCAAGGGTGGCGATGTCCAAACTCATGGGCATGCCCACCAGGTGTGCGTGGCGGATTTGGGTCGCGGCAAAGGCGGTGCCGACGTAGGTGGTGTAGCGGGCGCCGACCTTGTTGGCAAGTCCCGCCTTCGTGTTCGCCTCGTGGACCACGATGGGCACGCCCATCGACTTGGCAGCCAGATACATGGGTGTGCAGACATAGCCGCCCACCCCCACCAGGACGTCGGCATTGGCGTTAACGAGTATTGTTTTGGCGTCCCGGATGGCCTTGCGCATGCGGGCGGGCAGTTTCAACAAATCCCCAGATGGTTTTCGCGGCAGCGGAATCCTGTCGATGAAGGCCAGCTTGTACCCTGCCGCAGGAACCAGCGTTTCTTCCAGTCCGCCACGGCTGCCGACGGCGGTGATGGCGGCCTCTGGCATTCGCCAGCGGATGGCCCCGGCAATGGCGAGCAGGGGGCTGACGTGTCCGGCCGAGCCGCCCCCGGCGAGGACCACGGAAAGGGGGTGGGTGGGGTTCTGCATCATGAAGTCTTCGGGGTGCTTTCTGGTTCTGTGCGGGAAAAGGACAGCACGACGCCGATCGCGGCAAGCACCATGATCAAGGACGTACCGCCGTAGGAAATCAAGGGCAGCGGCACACCGATCACGGGCAGCAGGCCCACCACAACGGCGATGTTCACGGCTGCCTGGCCGATGATCCAGGTCAGGATCATGCCGCAGACAATTCTTGCAAACGGGTCGTTGCGGGTGTTGATGACACGGAAGATGGAGAACGCCAGAACGGCGTACAGGATGACGATGAGCAGCGTGCCCATCAGGCCGAACTCCTCACCGATGATGGCGAAGATGAAGTCGTTGTGCGCCTCGGGAATCCAGTTCCATTTCTGCCGGCTTTGGCCCAGGCCCACCCCAAACCAGCGGCCGGAAGCAAGCGCATACACGCCGTTGAGGTACTGGTCGCAGGCTCCTGCCTGGCTGCAGTCGCCCAACCAGCTGGCAAACCGGTCGGTCCTGTTGGAGCTGGTGGCGGAGGAGATCACCGCGACGAGCGCACCGGCTCCGACGGCCCCTGCCAGGACCCACCAGCGCACGCCGGCGAAGGCCAGCCCGGCGAACACCATGATGCCCACAATGATGGCCGTGCCGAGGTCGTGGCCGAGCAGGATCAGCCCCAGGATGATGGCGGCCCCCACCCCGACGGGCAGGACCACATGCCAAAACTCGCGCACCAACCGGCCCTTGGTGGCGAGCACAGCGCCCATCCAGACGACCAGTGCCAGCTTGGCAGCCTCGGAGGGCTGGAACTGGAAACCGGCCAGGTTCAGCCAGTTCAGGTTGCCACCGGAGTCAACGCCCAGGGGCGTGAAGACGAGCCCCAGCAGCACCACTGCCAGCACAAACAGCCAAGGCGCAATTTTCTTCCACATCGCCGCAGTGAAACAGGACAGAATGAGCATGAGCACGAGGCCGCCCACAGCGAACTGGCTCTCGCGCAGGAACAACTGGTAAGGGTCCAGGCCCTTGGAGATCGTCTCCGCCGTCGAGGCTGACAGCACAGTCATGCGCCCGATCAGGGTCAGCACCACGGCCATGGCGACGATCCAGTAATAGGCTCCGGTGGGACGGCCAACAACGCTGTAGTACCGCTGGCGCAGGCGCTGGAAGGGTCCCCGCCGTTTGGCCTGCGCCGGGGTCCCGGGCTTTGTGCCCGTGGGTGTAGCGCCCGTGGGTTTAGCGCCAGCGGGCTTTGTGCCCGTGGGTTTAGCGCCTGTGGATGTAGCGCCAGTGGGAGTTTTTGCGGCAGGCTCCACACCCGTTCTGTGCGGCGCCCTGCTCGGTGCTGTGCGCCCTGGCTGTGTGGGGGTCCTGGCCACTATGGCTCCTTATCGGCGCTTGCCCGTGATTCCAACAGCTCCCGGACGGCGTCAATGAACGCCTGCCCGCGATGCGCGTAGGAAGTGAATTGGTCCATGGAGGCCGCTGCCGGCGCCATGAGCACCGTGTCCCCTTCACTGGCCAGTGAGGCGGCCATGGCGACGGCCTCGGCCATGACAGCCTCCCCGCGCAGGGGGGTCGTCCCGGTATGCCGGCCGTCTTCCGCCCGGGTCTCCAGGACCGGCACGCCGGGCGCGTGCCTGGCGAGGGAGGCGGCCAGGTCCGAACTGTCGGAACCGATCAGGATGGCCGCCTTCAGCCTTCCCGCGTGGGTCTGGACCAGTTCGTCGTAGTCGACGCCCTTGGAGAGTCCGCCGGCAATCCAAAGGACAGGGTTGAAGGCGGAGAGGGAGGCGGAGGCAGCGTGGGGGTTGGTGGCCTTGGAGTCGTTGACCCACAGCACCCCTTGGGAGGAGGCGACGGCTTGGATCCGGTGGTCGCCATTGTGGTAGTTGACCAGGCCGGCCCTCACATCGGCGGCGCCCAAACCGCAGGCGAGCACCAGGGCGGCCGCGGCAGCCGCATTCGCCACCAGGTGCCGGGGAACCAGTTCGCCAATGTCACTGACGTGCGCCAGCTCGGCGGCGGAATCCTTGCGCTCGGCAATGTAGGCACGGTCCACCAGCAGGCCCTCGACCACACCGACCATGCTGATGGCAGGCATGCCGGTGGTGAAGCCCACGGCCCGGCACCCTTCACGCACATCGGCTTCTTCGACCATGCGTTCGGTCTCAATTTGCTCGGCGTTGTACACGCAGGCAACCTTGGTGTTGGCGTAAATCTTGGCCTTGTCTGCGGCGTAGGCGTCAAAGCTGCCGTGCCAGTCAACATGGTCCTCTGCCAGGTTCAGGCAGACGCTGGAAACGGGCTCCAGGGATTCGGTCCAGTGTAGTTGGAACGAGGACAGCTCCACGGCCAGCACATCCCAGCCCTCGGGGTCGCGGACCGCGTCCAGAATGGGCTTGCCGATGTTGCCGGCTGCAATGGCGCGCAGTCCTGCGGCCTGAAGCATGGACTCGACCATGGTGGTGGTGGTGGTTTTGCCGTTGGTGCCGGTGATGGTGATCCACTCGGCGGTCTTGCGGCCTTCCCTGGTCCGCACCCGCCAGGCCAGTTCCACATCTCCCCAGATGGGGATGCCGGCCGCGGCGGCCTCCGCCAGCAGCGGGTGGCTGGGGCGGAAACCTGGGCTCGTGACGACCAGCTCAGCCGGCCGCCCCTCTACCAGCGGCAGGGTGCCGGAGGAATCGGGGCCAAGGATGACATCCCTGACCCCCACAATCTTCAGGGTGTCCGCATTGGCCAGCGCCTCGGCGTCGTCCGCGGCGGCAACAACCACCACATGGGCGCCCAGCTCGGCCAGGGTGTCCGCGACCGAGAATCCGGTTTTTCCGATGCCCGTCACAACCACGCGCAGGCCGGTCCAGTCAGCGTCCCAGCTGGTCAGTGTTGTCAACCGGGTTTCGATGGCACTCACAGTCGGACAATCCATTCAGCGTAGAAGGCGCCAAGGCCCACCGCCACGAGGAGGCCGGCCAGGATCCAGAACCGGACCACGACGGTCACTTCCTGCCAGCCCTTGAGTTCGAAGTGGTGCTGCAGGGGTGCCATGAGGAAGACCCGCTTGCCCCTGGACAGCTTGAAGAAGCCGACCTGGATGATGACGGAGAGGGAAATCAGCACGAACAGGCCGCCGATGATGGGCAGCAGCAGTTCGGTGCGGGAAAGAATGGCGAAGCCGGCGATGGCGCCGCCGATGGCGAGCGAGCCGGTGTCGCCCATGAAGATCTTCGCCGGGGAGGTGTTCCACCACAGGAATCCAATCAGGGCGGCGAACATGATGACAGCCAACAGCGACAAGTCCAGCGGGTCGCGGGTTGCGTAGCAGACGGTTTCCGCGGGGATCTTGCGTGAGCCGCAAGCCTGGCTGCTCTGCCACAGGCCGATGAGCGTGTAGGCGCCGAACACGAGGATGGCGGCACCGGTGGCCAGGCCGTCCAGGCCGTCGGTGAGGTTCACGCCGTTGGTGGCGGCCGTGATGATCAGATTGGACCAGATCACGAAGAGCACCACGCCCAGCCCGGCCCCTGCAAAGGCAAGGTTCAGGGTGGGGATGTCACGGGCAAAGGAGATGAAGGTGCTGGCCGGTGTCCTGCCGGAGGAGTCCGGGAACCCCAGGGCCATGATGGCGAAGGAAATGCCCACGACCGCCTGGCCAATGAGTTTGCCCTTCGGGTTCAGCCCGGTGTTGTGCTGCTTGGTGATCTTCAGGAAGTCATCCAGGAAACCGACCAGCCCCATGCCCACCATGAGGTAGATCATGAGCAGCCCGGAGGCGCTCGGACCGGGCAGATCCGGGTTCACCAGCCACACGATCAGGTGCGTGATGAAGTAGGCGGCCACGACCGAGCCGACCACCACGGTGCCGCCCATGGTGGGGGTGCCGCGCTTGATCTGATGCGTGGTGGGTCCGTCTTCACGGATAATCTGCCCGTAACCTTTTTTGACAAGGAAACGGATGAACAGCGGGGTGCCTACCATGGCAAAGGCCAGGGCCAAGCCGGCACCGATGAGCAGTGCGATCATGGTTGGGCAGTCCTTTCACCGGTAGAGTTGTTGCTGGGCTTGGTGGGGTCATTCCCCGTGGGTAATGCTATCCGATCGCCCAAGAAGCGCAGGGCTGCACCATTGGAGGACTTGAATAAAACTACGTCGCCGGGGGCCAGTTCAGCCCGCAGGAGCTTCTCTGCGGCGTCCGCGTCCGGCAGGAACATGGACTCATCGCCCCACGAGCCTTCCATGACGGCTCCCACGTGCATGGCCCGTGCCCCGGCGCCGACCACCAGCAGCCTGGAGATGTTCAGGCGCACGGCCACGCGGCCGACGGCGTCGTGTTCCAGCACGGAGTCGGCCCCGAGCTCGAGCATCTCCCCCAGCACCGCCCACGTCCGGCGTGTGCCGCTGCCGCCAAGTTCGGCGAGGGTGCGCAGGGCCGCCCGCATGGATTCCGGGTTGGCGTTGTAGGCGTCGTTGATGACGGTGACGCCGTCGCTGCGGTCTGTGCGCTCCATCCGGTGCCGGCTCACGGCGCGCTGGCTGTTGAGGGAGGCCACAATGATTTCGGGGGCGATTCCCAAAGCATGCGCGGCCGAAGCCGCTGCCAGCAGGTTGGCCACATGGTGCAGGCCCAGCAGTTGGCTGTGCACGGCAAAGCTGCCGGGCGTGCCGGGGAAGGAGAGGTCAAACTCGGGCTGGCCGTCGGCGTTGGTGCGCACATTGCGCGCCTGCAGTGCTTCCGCGGCTGTCTCGTCCGTGGCGTCGGCGCTGCTGAAGAAGGTGACGGGGGCGCCGGAGCGGGCCGCCATGGCCCTGACGCGGGCGTCGTCGTAGTTCAGCACGGCCCGGCCGGCAGGTGCCAGGGCGCCGACAAGTTCGCCCTTGGCCTTGGCAATGTTCTCGATGGAGCCGAACTCGCCGGCGTGGGCGCTGCCCACGCAGAGCACAACCCCCAGGTCCGGGTGCACGAGCGAACTGAGGTAGTTGATCTGGCCCATCTTCGTGGCGCCCATTTCAATGATCAGGTAGCGGGTGTCCTCCACGGCGCGGAACACCGTCAGGGGCACGCCGACTTCACCGTTGTAGGAACCCTGGGGTGCCACCGTGGGCGCGAGCGGGGACAGAATGCCTGCCAGCAGGTCCTTCGCGGTGGTCTTGCCGGCCGAGCCGGTGATGCCTATGACGTCCAAGTCCGAGTGCGCCCGGATGCGGCGCACCACCTCGACGGCGAGGTCACCCATGGCGAGGACCGCGTCGGGGACGATGACAGCCGGGAAGGAAGCACCGGCGTCGTCCGCGGCAACCTCACGCTCCGCCAACGCCAGGACGGCCCCGGCGGCAAAGGCCGCGGCGAGGAAGTCGTGCC
>JBBSQT010000074.1:0-8486 GCA_038243775.1 Actinomycetales bacterium
CGGCGCGCGGTCGATACCCAGCACCTTGCCTGGGGCGACCAGCCGGGCAAAATCCGCCGTGATGGTGCCGGGGCCGGAGCCCACGTCCAGCACACTGAGCCCGTGCGTGAGATGTGGGATGAGATAGGCGGCGGAATCCGCCGCCGTCCTGGCCGCATGGGCGCGCAACACGCTCTCCTGGTATCCATGGGTGTAGACGTCCTGACGCGGCGCGGCGGTGTGCGGCGCGGCGTCGCTGTTCACAGCGGTGTGACGGTCCGGGGCTGGGTTTTCGCTCATGAAAAGGAGCGTACGCCCGCAACATGGCTGCCGCCAGCGCCAGTGGCAAGCCGGACAGACGCTAAAAAACCGCTCCTGCGCACGATTGGGCGCCAGCCGTGCGCAGTTGCAACGAGCGGAGTCGGGGGCTTTATTTATGTGCCACCTTGGTGGCCAGGGCGGCGCAGCACTCGCACTGGCGCACGCGTGGCCCTTGGCTGTGCGCATAAATTAGGACGGTTGGCCCACCTGGGCAAATCCGTTGCTCCTGCGCTTCATTGGGCGTTAACCGTGCGCCAGTTCTGTCCCTGCGCACGGTTAGCTGGCAACCGTGTGCAGGGACAGCGCAACGGGTCGCCGCAGCGGCAACCCGTCGCCGCGTCACACCCCAAAGCACCCCACGAATAGTGGCGCAGACCACAAAAACCAGCCGTGCGGCGTCGTACTTGTTCGCCTAAAGTGAAAGTTGAGCCAACTACACTCAACTCCATTTGACACGCGAATGAGGATGAGTAAAGTTGAGTGCAGAACGCTCAATACCGCTGGTTGAGCGACCCCGCCTCCCTGGCGGACTTGTTCTCAGCGGCCCATGAAAGGAACCACTTATGTCACGTGCCGTAGGTATTGACCTCGGAACCACCAACTCGGTTGTCTCGGTGCTGGAAGGTGGCGAGCCCACCGTCATTGCCAACGCTGAAGGCGGCCGCACCACCCCTTCCGTTGTTGCCTTCTCCAAGACCGGCGAGGTCCTGGTCGGCGAAATTGCCAAGCGCCAGGCCGTCAACAACATCGACCGCACCATCGCCTCCGTCAAGCGCCACATGGGCACCGACTGGTCCATCGCGATTGACGACAAGAAGTACACGGCGCAGGAAATCTCCGCCCGCATCCTCATGAAGCTCAAGAACGACGCCGAAGCGTACCTGGGCGAAAAGGTCACCGACGCTGTGGTCACCGTTCCGGCCTACTTCAATGACGCCGAGCGCCAAGCCACGAAGGAAGCCGGCGAAATCGCGGGCTTGAACGTGCTGCGCATTGTCAACGAGCCCACCGCCGCCGCCTTGGCTTACGGCCTGGACAAGGGCAAGGAAGACGAGCTCATCCTGGTCTTCGACCTCGGTGGCGGAACATTTGATGTCTCCTTGCTCGAAGTGGGCAAGGACGAGGACGACTTCTCCACCATCCAGGTCCGCGCAACCTACGGCGACAACCGCCTCGGCGGCGACGACTGGGACCAGCGCATTGTTGACTTCCTGCTGAACCAGCTCAAGGTCAAGGGCATCGACCTCTCCAAGGACAAGATCGCCCTGCAGCGCCTGAAGGAATCAGCGGAGCAGGCCAAGAAGGAACTCTCCTCCGCGTCCTCCACCAACATCTCCCTGCAGTACCTCTCCGTCACGGCCGACGGTCCGGTCCACTTGGACGAGCAGCTGACCCGCGCCAAGCTTCAGGACCTGACCAAGGACCTGCTCGAGCGCACCAAGAAGCCCTTCAACGACGTCATCAAGGAAGCCGGCATCAAGGTTTCCGACATCGATCACATCGTGCTCGTCGGCGGTTCCACCCGCATGCCCGCCGTCGTGGAACTGGTCAAGGAACTCGCCGGCGGCAAGGAGCCCAACAAGGGCGTCAACCCGGATGAGGTTGTGGCCGTTGGTGCCGCACTGCAGGCCGGTGTCCTGAAGGGCGAGCGCAAGGACGTTCTGCTCATCGACGTCACCCCGCTGTCCCTGGGCATCGAGACCAAGGGCGGTGTCATGACCAACCTGATCGAGCGCAACACGGCCATCCCGACCAAGCGTTCAGAGACCTTCACCACCGCTGATGACAACCAGCCCTCAGTGGCCATCCAGGTCTTCCAGGGCGAGCGCCAGTTCACCCGCGACAACAAGCCGCTGGGCACGTTCGAGCTGACCGGCATTGCTCCGGCTCCGCGCGGCGTCCCGCAGGTTGAGGTCACCTTCGACATCGACGCCAACGGCATCGTGCACGTCTCCGCCAAGGACAAGGGCACCGGTGTTGAGCAGTCAATGACCATCACGGGCGGCTCCTCGTTGTCCAAGGATGACATTGAGCGCATGGTCCGCGAAGCCGAAGAGCACGCAGCAGAGGACAAGGAACGCCGCGAGGCAGCAGATCTGCGCAACTCCGCAGAGCAGCTGCACTACTCGGTGGACAAGGTTCTGGCCGACAACGATGACAAGCTCTCCGACGAGGTCAAGAACCCTGTCAAGGAAGATGTCACCGCCCTGAAGACCGCTCTTGCCGGCGACGACGACGCAGCCGTAAAGACCGCGTTCGAGAAACTGCAGGCTTCACAGTCTTCACTGGGCGAGGCCATCTACGCCGCAGCCCAGGCTGAGGGCGCCACGGCCGACGCCGGTGCGCCTTCCGAAGGTGCCGCATCTTCGGAAGCAGGCGCTGACGAGGACATCGTTGACGCCGAGATCATCGACGAAGACGAAGCAAAGTAACCATGTCTGAGTCCGTAAATCCCGAAGAGGTCCCGGAGAACGAGCCGGGGGTCGAGCCAGTGGAGACCCCCGGCGTCGAGACCCCGGACAACCCGCCGGCGGAACCTGCGCAAACCCGCGATCCGCTGGCCCAGGCCGAAGAGATCCTCAACGGTGTTGAGGTTCCTGCCGAGGAATCCGTGGCGCAGGGCAGCGAGGCCGACGAGGTCATTGAGCTGAAGAACGACCTTCTTCGGCTGCAGGCCGAGTACGTCAACTACCGCAAGCGTGTTGAGCGCGACCGGGCAGTTGCCGGCCAGATGGCCGTCATCGGTGTGCTGAACGCAATCCTGCCGGTCATGGACGACATCGACGCGGCACGTGCCCACGGCGACTTGGAGGATGGCCCGTTTGCGGCCATCGCCACCAAGCTGGACAGCACGCTGGCAACCTACGGCCTGGAGAGGATCGACGCCGTCGATGTTCCCTTTGACCCGACGGTCCACGAGGCGCTCATCCAGCAGCCCGGAGCCGATGTTGAAGTTGACACGGTCAGCCAGGTTCTGCGCAACGGTTACAGGTCCGGCGAACGCATCCTGCGCGCCGCACAGGTGATCGTGGCCGTACCCGAGTAGCAAAAACCCCTGGTGCGCCCCTGGCCGAGACCTCAATCTCGGCCAGGGGCCCACGGACGCGAGGGTCCCCGGCCGAGGAACGAGGCTAGGGAGTGTCTCGGGATTACCCCACAAACTTTTAGGAAGGAGGCGTCTTGGCAAGTCAGGATTGGGTCGAGAAAGACTTTTACAAAATCCTTGGTGTGTCCAAAGATGCATCGGATGCCGACATCAAGAAGGCCTACCGAAAGTTGGCCCGCAAATATCATCCGGATACCAACTCCGGTGATCCACAGGCGGAAAAGACTTTCAAGGACGTCTCCGAAGCGTATTCAGTGCTCTCCAGCAAGGAAGACCGCGAGCAGTACGACGCCATCCGCGCCATGGGCGGCGGCGCCCGATTCAGCGCCGGCGGCGGGGGCCACAACGGAGGCGGCGGCTTTGAAGACGTCTTCGGAGACCTCTTCGGCGGCGGCCGTGGCGCACCCCGCGGCAACCCCGGCTTTGGCGGCTCCGGCCTGCCGCCGGAATTCGCCGACCTCTTTGGCGGAGGTGGCGGCTTTGGCGGCTTCCAGCCCCCGCCCACCAAGGGCGCCGACCGCACGGCCAGCACCTCCATCTCCTTTGGCGGCTCCATCAACGGAACCAAGATCGGCCTGCGCGAGCCCAATGGCGAAGTTATTGACGTGCGCATCCCCGCGGGCATCAAGGACGGCCAGAAGGTCCGGGTCAAGGGCAAAGGCCAACACGGTGCCGCCGGCCCGGGCGACTTGATGGTCACCGTGCACGTCAAGCCCCACGAGTTCTTCCAACGGGACGGCAACAACATCCGCGTCCACGTCCCGGTCACCTTCCCCGAGGCCGCGCTGGGGGCGGACATCTCCGTACCCACCCTCACCGGCGATACGGTGCGTGTCCGCGTTCCTGCGGGGACGCCGTCGGGCCGCACCTTGCGGGTCAAGGGTGCCGGCGTCAAGTCCAAGAAGGGCGACGGCGACCTGCTCGTCACGATCGACGTGACAGTTCCGCAAAAGCTCAGCAAGGAAGCCGAAGAGGCAGTGCGCGCGTTTGCCCACGCAACGGCAGACGGCGATCCCCGCGGGGCACTTCCCGGCAAGGCAAAACTGTAACCACCCCCCACAGCTCCGCCCATCATCCGCACGGAAAGGAACCCACAGTGATGCTTGATCCGTACGCACCCATCTTTGTGATTTCCGTGGCGGCTGAGTTGGCGGAGATGCACCCCCAGACCCTGCGCCAATACGACCGATTGGGCATTGTGAAGCCCAATCGGGCGCCTGGGCGGGCGCGGCGCTATTCCCAGCACGACGTGGACATGCTCCGTGAAGTTCAGCGGCTCTCCCAAGAGGGGGTGTCGCTGGAGGGGATCCGGCGCATCATGGAGCTGGAGAACCAGGTCGATGCGCTGCGTGCCAAAGTGCTGGAGCTGGGCGAACAACTGGAAGCGGTGAGCGCCGAGATGGAGTCGCGGCCCCCGCGCACCAACAGCCGCGTTTTCGCCGCCGGTCTGGCGGGCGGGGACATTGTGGCACTTGCCAGGGGCCAGCGTCCGCGCCCCCGCAGCCAGGCGCTGGTGGTCTGGCGCCCGCAGCGCTAACCACCCATATTTACCCGCGGCTTGGCCCGGTGGTCCGGGGCCGCTGTTTGGCCCGGTGGTCCAGGCCCCCTGTTCAGGCCCGTTGTTCAGGCCCGCTGTTCAGGCCCGCTGTTCTGGCCATGCCGCCGTTTGATCCCACTGGCGTGTAATTGGTCCCCAAGGGCAAGGGCAAGGGCAAGGGCGAGGGCAACGGCAAGGGCAGCAGCTGGGTCAGTCGCGGAAGAGGCCTGCGAGATCCGTGGCCGTCAACGCGCCGCCGGCCAGGGAGTCCCCGCTCATGACGTCCGAGAACAGCTGCGACTTCTTCGCCTTCAACGCCATGACCTTTTCCTCGATGGTGTCCTTGGCCACCAGACGATACACCATGACGTTCTTCTTCTGCCCGATGCGGTGCGTGCGGTCCACCGCCTGGGCCTCCGACGCCGGATTCCACCACGGGTCCAGGATGAACACGTAGTCGGCCTCGGTCAGGTTCAGCCCAAAACCGCCGGCCTTGAGGCTGATCAGGAACAGCGGGGCGTCGCCGTTCTTGAATTCATCCACGACGGCGGCCCTGTTCCGGGTGCCCCCGTCAAGGTACGTGAAGTCGATCCCCTCGGCTCTCAGGCGGTCCCGAACCTTGCCCAGGAAGCCGGTGAACTGGCTGAAAATCAAGGCCCGGTGGCCCTCCTTGACCACATCCTCCAACTGGTCAAAGAGCACATCCAGTTTCGAGGAGCGCACCCCGGCCTGGCCTTCGTCCACCAGGGAGACGTCCAGGCTGAGCTGGCGCAGCAGCGTCAGCGATTGGAAGATGGTGAAACGGTTCTTGTTAACATCCTCCAACAAGCCCAGGATCTTGGCCCGTTCACGCTGCAAATGCGTCTGGTAGATCTTGTGGTGGCGCGGATTGAGCTCCACTTCAAGGATCTGCTCCTGCTTGGCCGGCAGGTCCGCAATGACTGCCTCCTTGGTGCGGCGCAGCATGAGCGGCTTCACCCGGGCCCGCAGATTTGCCAGCAACGTGGCGTCGGCGTTCTTTTCAATGGGCCGCTGGTAGAACTCGGCGAAGCGCTTGGGGCTGGGGAACAATCCCGGCGCCACGATCGACAGCAGGGCCCACAGCTCCATGAGGTTGTTCTCCATGGGCGTTCCCGTGACGGCCAGCTTGAACGGTGCCTTCAGTTTCCGGGCGCACTGGTAGGCCTTGGACTGGTGGTTCTTCACGAACTGGGCCTCGTCCAGGATCAACCCGGCAAAGGGCTGCATCCCGTATTCCGCAAAGTCGATGCGGAACAGGGCGTAGGAGGTGATGACAATGTCCGCCCCGGCAAAGAAGCTGGCCGAATCCAGGCCGCTCTTGGCGAAGGTTTCTGCGACCGTGACAACCCTGAGACCTGGCGCAAATTTCATGCTTTCACTGGCCCAGTTGCCCACCACCGAGGTGGGGGCCACGACCAGGAACGGCTTGCTGCCGGAGCCTGGCGCGCCGCCGTCGGCCGCCCCGGCGTCCGCAGTCCCGCCGTCGGCCATCGCGGCCATCCCGGCGTCCGCAGCAGCCTGCGCATCCGCCTTGACCTGGCACATCAGCGCCAGCGTCTGGACGGTCTTGCCCAGGCCCATGTCATCCGCCAGCACGCCGCCCAGCCCGTAGCTGTACAGGAAATGCAGCCAGTTGAAGCCCTCGAGCTGGTAGGGGCGCAGGGTGGCATTGAGCCCGGCGGGGGCCGGCAGCGGTTCCGGCGGCCCGCCGTCGAGCAGCCCGGACACGGCGGCACGCCAGGCCTGCGCCTGCTCATCCACGATCCCCAACTGTGCCAGCTCGTCCCACAGCCCGGCCTGGAAGCGGCTGATGCGCAGCTCGCCGTCCTTGTTGTCGTTCAGGCTGCGGGCCTCGTCAATCAGGGCACGCAGCTGGTGCAGCTCGGGACGGTCCAGCGAGAAATAGGCGCCGCTGGGCAGCAGCATGCGCGTGTTGCCGGCGGCCAGGGCGGAGAACACGGCGGCGAAGGACACGTACTGGCCCTCGAGCGTAATCACAATGCCCAGGTCAAACCAGTCGCGCTCGTCGGTGGCCTTCGTGGAGATGGTCACGATCGGCGCCTCGGTGACCTCACGGTAGCTGGCAATGTCCCCGCTCGTCTCAACCGAAATCCCCGGCAATGCCTGCAGCCGCGGCAGCACGGTCTCGGTGAACGTGAGGGTATCCAGGCCGGTCAGGGTGGCGGACGCGGCCAGCGACGGTTCGCCCCACGCATGGTTCGCGGCCACGCCCATGGAGGTGATGTCCTCCCACGGCCGCCCTACGCTCTCCACCAGCCGGGCCTCGGCGCCGGTGTCGCGCACTGCATGCTCACCAAGTTCGGGCCACAGCGGCAGCGAGGTCACCCGCGTTCCCACCGGATAATGCCACTCCCAATGCAGGCGCACGGTGTGATCGTGCCCGTACGCCGCCAGCAGTGACAGTGTGGGTTCCACATATGCGGGCAGTTCCACCGATTGGTCGGCCGACACCACCGGGGCGGCCTGCTTCAGCTGCGGATAAAACTGGGTCAGGAACTTCTCCCGCGCCTGCTCCGGGACGTGCACGGTCTCCTTGCGCAGGGCAAAGTCCAGCAGCTGCGCCGAGGAGAGCGCCGGCAGGGCTGCCAGGGTGAGGTTTCCGCGGACGACGGCGTTGCGGCCCTGGGCGCCGTTGCTCTCGGTTGCGCCGGGGCCGGGCTGGTCACTGAAAAACAAGCCGCTGACCGGGTTGCCCAGCCGGCCGATGATCTCAGTCGTGACGGGGGCGTTCTCCAGCTCTATCAGCGGGCCAACGTCCAGCCCGCCGGATTCGCCCTGCGACACGTCCAGCGCCAGGGTGGCTTCCCGGCCCGAGACACGGACGGGGTCGCCGCTGCCGGACTGGACCAGCGCAACCCCGCTTTTGTTGGCGTTGCCCAGCAGCTGCCACAGATTGTGCCCGGCAAAGTCGTTCAGCGACAGCCAGCTGCTGGCGTTGCCGAGGTTGTGTTGGCGCGGGCTGTGGGAGCTGAGGAATTCGCTGAGCCACTCCAACTGGGTGCGGTCGTGCGAGCCTCCGTAGGCGAGGTAGCCCAGGGTGGCCCAGCTGACCCCGGTCTTGACCCATTTTCCGCGCGGTCCCATGACCACGGGGCGCACGTTCAGGACGGGTTCGGAGGGAACCGTGCTGCCGCGGCCGCGGTAGGAAAAGCGCGGCGGCGGAACGTGAAGCTCGAATTGCAGGGCCAGGGCCGGGGTGTCCTGGCTGGGTGCGGCAGCGGAGGGGGGCAGCAGCGCCGAGAGGGCGGCCTCCCACGAGTCCACGTCTGCGGCCCCTGCCTTGACGGCCGGTGCGGCACCAGTCTTGGCGTCCTTGGCCTTGGCCAGCAGTGTTTCCAGGAACGTGGGCTCTCGGGGAGCCTCGTCCGGGAGGAAGAAGTCCGTGAAGGCGGGGTCCTGCTCGGCGGCGGCAATCAGTGCCACCACGTGCTTGCAGTTTTGCCTGACGGGGCAGTTGCAGATGCCCACCCGGCAGGCGATGACGCCGTCGTGCCCACGGAC
>JBBSQT010000075.1:0-8422 GCA_038243775.1 Actinomycetales bacterium
CAGCTGAGGCCGCTGCCGCACCCGGCATGGAGACGTCGCCCGATGCCATGCGGTGTTCCATCGCCGCATGGTAAAAGGACATCCCGGTTGGCATGCCCGGAACGACGGCCGATCCGGTGCTCACCTCGGGCCAGGGCAGCAGGTTTTCGGGTGTCCATCCGTCAACCCCGGCCGGCGGGAATCTCGGTGCGGTTTGCCAGCGGCGCCACCGGGACGGACTTGATCAGTGCCGAGCTCATGCGGTTCAGCTGCCATGCAGGGCCCGGCCCCTCGGTCTCGGCCACATGGGCCAGTAACGCCGCAACGGCACCTCCGTGCCGGGCACGTTCATCCCAGGTCCTGCGGGAAAGCAGGGTGGGAAGCGGCCCGCCGTCGTTCTTCTGGAAAAGGGCGTCAAATTCGGGAGAGGCGGGGTAGGTCATCGGGCTCCTTTGGATCCGGGACCACTTGGCCAACCAAAACATCGGCGCCGGCGTGGGTTACTGCTGAGTAGCCTACCGCGCCGAGAAAACGCCGTCCCGGCGGGAATACCGGGGCCCCGTGAGATGCTGTCACAAGGGAACTGCCCGCTTCACGCCTTGCCCCAGCAATGCACGGCGTGCCGGCAGCCCACATTCGCATTCCAAAATCAGGACCACGCCATGCAAAGTACTCCCCTCACCGCCCCCGACAGGCTCCCCGACAGGCTCTCCGCCAGGGATCGCACCACCATTGGTGTCCTGCTGGTTTCCGCCTTTGTGGTGATCCTCAACGAAACCATCATGAATGTGGCGCTGCCGAGGCTGATGGACGAGTTCCAGGTATCACCCTCCGCGATTCAGTGGCTGGCCACGGCCTTTATGCTGACCATGGCGGTGGTCATCCCCACCACCGGATACCTCCTCACCCGCCTGCCCATCCGCAACGTCTTCCTGCTGGCCATGGGGCTGTTCTCAGCGGGCACGCTGCTGGCCGGGCTCGCCCCGGGCTTTGAGATGCTGCTCGGTGCACGCGTCATCCAGGCGTCGGGCACCGCCATCATGATGCCGCTGCTCATGACCACCGTCCTGGATCTGGTCCCCCTGGGCCGCCGCGGTGCCGTGATGGGCAATGTGTCCATCGTGATCTCGGTGGCCCCGGCTATCGGCCCCACACTTTCGGGACTGATTCTGCACTCGCTGTCCTGGCGCTTCATGTTCCTGCTGGTGCTGCCGATCGCCGTCATCGCCCTCATTGTCGGCGCGCGGCTGCTGGCTGCCGGCGGGGAACGCCGCAAGTCCAAACTGTCCGTGCCATCCCTGCTGATCTCCATTCCGGCATTCGGCGGCTTGGTCTACGGCCTGAGCGGAATCGGTTCGCCCGACGCCGGCACCCACCAGATTGCCCTCGTGGCACTTGGTGTTGCACTCGTGTTCCTGGCCGGCTTCGTTCTCCTCCAGCTCCACCTCCAGCGTTCCGAGCGCGCCCTGCTGGACATGCGCCCGTTCCTGCACCGCCAGTTCACCTTGGCCCTGGCTCTGATGGTGATGGCCATGCTGGCACTGTTCGGCGTCATCATCCTGCTGCCCATGTACCTGCAAAACGTGCGCGGCCTTGATGTGCTCACCACGGGACTGCTCATGCTTCCCGGCGGCGTCCTCATGGGCGTGCTCGCCCCCTGGGTCGGGAAACTGTTCGACAAAGTGGGCGCCCGGCCCCTGCTGATGCCCGGCGGCGCACTGCTGGCAGCCGTCCTGTTCGGCTACGCCCAGCTCAACGAGGCCACCCCGCTGCCGATGATCATTGGCCTGCACCTGCTGATGTCCATCGCGTTGGCGTTCATTTTCACCCCCGCGTTCACGGCCGGGCTCAACCCGCTGCCGCATTCCCTGCACTCGCACGGTTCGGCCCTGCTCGCCACCCTGCAGCAGTTGGGCGGCGCCGCCGGGACAGCCCTTCTCGTGGGTGTCATGTCGGCCGGGGCCCTCGCCGCCGCGGCTGCCAGCAAGAGCGACGTTGCCGCCCAGACCGCGGGTTTCAGCAACTCCTTCCTCGTGGCCGCCTGCGTCTCCCTGGGGATTGTGGTGGTCGCCGCTTTCATGGGCAAGTCCGACGCCGATCCTTCCTCTGAGCCGGAACCCGCCACCGTGCAACGCGCCACCTCGGAGCTCGCCAAAGAGGCACGCTAAGACGCACGCTAGAGCTTGGCCTCGGCAGGCCGCCCGGCACCGCAGGGTGCGGGGCGGCGTTGCCAGCTGGATGGTTTTTCGGTGGGGCGGGCTTTCAGTGGGGCACCCACTGTTCAGTCGGGCATCAGGAAGTGCCAGCCCAGCCACCACACAAAGAGCAGCAGCGTGATGCGCGCGGCCCTGTATCGGAACACCCGGGCCAGCAACTCCCCCAGCGGGGCAATGGCCTCGGGTTTCAACCGCCCGGCGACCACCAAACCGGCCCCCACCACCGGGACCAGCACGTAGCCGGCGACGACCAGCGCCAGGATCACGGCCGTCTCGCCACCCGAAGCAGGCTGGCGCAGGCGCCCAGCCACACCAGCATCATGAGCCAGCGGCTGGCGTCACTGTCAAAGAGCGGCTGGAGCAGATCCGTCAGGGGCGGGACGGCGGGCGCCTCCGCAGGGTCCAGCTCGTCGGTGAAATAGCTGCCGAGTTCCCACAGTGCCAGGAACAGCAGCACCGCACCCCACCACCAGGCTGCCCGCCGGACGGGGACGTCGGCGTGATGTGAGGTGCTGGCACGGTTTGGTCTGGTGGCGCCGCGCTCCCGGGGCCCCTTAGGCTGTGAATTCTCGGGCCAGGCGAGCACCAACATGGCCGCACCCACAATCCCCAGGACAGCGGGAATCCCCGGGCTGCCAGGGGGCACCACGGCAACCACCACCATTGCCCCAATGCCAGCCAGCACCGAAACCAGCAGCGGCCCCCGTCCGGGCCGAATCGGCTTCCAGCGTGTGGACATGGCCTCTGGCATTCGTGCATGTGCCACCCCAACGTCAGCGCCCAGAACGATCCCGGCGCCCAGGAAAATCCAGCCGTCCACGGGGACGCCCCGGTAAAAGTGGAACCCCGCGGTCATGAAGAGGATGGCCACCCACGGCAGTGAATACCGCAGCTGGGCAGGACTTGCGGACGGGGCAGGGGAAGAGCCGGCAGCGGTGTGTTGCGTCCGCGAATCCTTGCCCCGGTCATCCCCTGCAAGCGAACCAGCCATGCCCCAAGTCCACCACTTCGGCACCCGTGTGGCCAGAGCCGCCGCCGTCGAAACAAAAGGGTGTGCAAGCGCGAAGAGCTGGGTTAGATTGAATGCCCGGGGCCCCGCCCGCCGCACCGCCTCAGAAAGGGATCCTCCGATGAGTTACACAGTGGGCGTTTTTGTTGGCAGCCTGGCTTCGGGTTCCATCAACCGGAAACTTGCCAGGGCCCTGTTCAAGCTGGCTCCGACGGAGCTGAACCTGGTCGAGATCCCAATCGGCAATCTGCCCCTGTACAGCCGTGATTTCGACTCCGACTACCCGCCGGAGGGGCGCGCGTTCAAGGACGCCGTGGAGGCCGTCGACGCCCTCATCTTCGTCACACCGGAATACAACCGCAGCATCCCCGGTGCACTGAAAAACGCGATCGACTGGGGTTCCCGCCCGTGGGGCACCAACTCCTTCGCAAAGAAGCCCTCCGCCGTCACGGGCGCCTCGACCGGGCAGATCAGCACGGCCGTGGCACAGCAGCACCTGCGCAGCATTCTCTCCTTTGTGAACTCTCCGGAGATGGCCCAGCCTGAGGCCTACATCCATTTCACCGAGGGCCTGATTGACGACGACGGCAATGTCACGGTCGAGACCACCATCGAATTTCTGCGGACTTGGCTGCAGGAATTCCACATTTTTATCGTCAAGGTGGTGGGAGCCCAGCGGATCACGCTGTAGCTCCCAGCGGTGTTCCCTTCCGTGAGCGTCAGTGCAGCGAAGCCCTCCCCCACATCAACTGGTGCCTTGCCGCATCCGGGTGCAGGCGTCGGGGAGGGGAAGTTCGACGGCGTCGGCCCCACCCAAGAGGGTGCGCCCGGCCAGGTGATGGATGTTCGGATCGGCCTGTGCGGGAACTGAGATGATCCGCGCCGGTTCGCGCCGGACCACCTGCAGTGTCAGCTTGCCGGCAGCTGTTTCTGCCGGGTTTCAGGTGGTGGTGAACCGCAGCGTGTTGTCCGCGAGTGCCGCCAAGGTGAAGGCTCCGGGGTCCGATGGTTGCTCGTGGATTCCGCAATGAAAGGGTGGAATGACCAACAGGGGCGTGGCCGGAGGGCCGTCGAGGATGATGTCAAGGATACCTTGCACCACCGGACCGAAGGCGTGCAGGCGCATCAAATCCAGGTTCACCCCGTTGAAGCCCATCTTGATGCTGATGGCAGGGGCCGGCGTGTCGCGCATGGTGCGTGCTGTGAACGGCTCCAGCCAGGCGCTGCCGCCGACGTCAAGGTTGACCAGGTCCACGCCGCGGAGCCGGGCGGCGGCGGCAGACCAGATGATGGAGGGGCGCCCCTCACTGGAGCGATGGCTGATGAAACTGCAGTCATGCGACCACGTCCGACGGCGATAACCGGCTGCAGGCGCCAAGGGGTGGCTCAATCGCGGTGGTGTTCCTGCTGAATTCAAACCGGTCCCAGAACTGCTGCGGCTCCGCCGCCATCAACCGTGGATCGCTGATCGCCTGGGCTCGAGCACCGGACGGCAACTTGTGGAGGCGGGTTCCCAGCTCAGCGATCCAACTCGAGGGCGTCGTTGATGCGGCCGACAGGGTTGGGCCGTGTGCTGATCTGGCCCTATGTTTGCCTGATCAACTCTCGAGCGTGGTTAACTTCTGCAGCCCTTATGGTCGGCCCACGCTCCATGCCCAGGCAATGAGGGGCAGCTGCAAGGGAAGCCGCAGCGCATGGACCCGCCGGGCCTGCGGTGTACCGTCAGGACCCCAGGCACGTCGCAAGGCCGACAGGTGCCCGGCAGTGAATCCGGCAAACATGAGTGTCGTCGCGGTGGCCGCGGCCTTGCGCGTGGCGGGGATAATCAAGCCCACCGCGCCCAATGCCTCAGGAACAGCAGAGACGAGCACCCACTCGTGGCGTGACATCAGCCCCAACCTCCCACCCTTGTCGCTGCACAACGACCGCGGAACAACTGGATAGTAGAATTTTGGGTTCACCAAGTGGTTCCCGGCACTGGCGCCCAGCAAGGCGGCCAAGGTCCAGGCACTGAGAGTTTGTGGCTTCATGAGTCAATACTTGCATGTTCAAAGCCTTGAGCCATGCAAAGTTCCGGGGTTTCATCAGCGCTTCCCCGCGTGTCCTGCCATGGACGGCCTTGCACGGCCTTGCACACCTTGTCGGTGGGAAGGCCTGCACCTGCGGGAAGACCATGGCGGGGGCCATGATCGGCAACATTCTGCCGGTTGCGGCGCGTGGCAGTGGATCGGGAGGCGTCGAACCACGGGCTGAACCTTGGGCCTCGGCGTTACGGCACCAGCCCATCAGAGCAGGGTTGCTGCCAGCTCTTCTGCATTCAACTCACGGTCCGCATAGACGAGTCGGATGGCGTTCGGGTTGGGGTTTCCGGCGTCTGGACCCCGGTGCACCAGTGCAAGGCCGGCCTTCTCGGCGACCCGCGCAGAGGCGGTGTTGTGCTCGAGCAGGTATGCCACGACCGGCAGCTCCGCACGTACAAGCTTTGCCTGCTCGACGGCCTCAAGGGAAATCTCGGTCGCGAAGCCCTGTCCCTGTGCGTCAAAAGCGAAGCGATATCCCAAGTTCCAATAGATGCCTTGTCTAATGGAGCAGCCGCCGTACCCGATGATCGTTGCGCTGTTGGGGACCCTTGCAACCCAAGTTCCCAATCCGTCGTCGTCCCATGCGGCCATCCACCGGTCCACCATCACTCGATCCTGTTCAAGGTCCGTATGGCAAAGGCTGGGGAAATGGGTCCAGACCCGCGGGTCGCTGCAAATCCGGTACAGGCCTGGCGCGTCGTCAGGGGTGGGTCGGTGCAGGATCAGTCGCTTCGTCGCAGTGGTCATTGACAGATTCTATATAAGGCGCTGCGTCCAATCCCACCTGGCCCAGGGGCAGGGCGCCCCATGGCCGCGATCAATGCCGGGCGGCAGGCTCCTCGATATCGCTGGGTCCCGTCAGGTCCACGTCGGTGAGGGGAACCAGCCTGGATTTGGTCATGAAGCGGTGGCTCAGCCACAGGCCCAGGAACAGCGGGATGCCAATGTAGGAGGAGAGGACTTCGGCTCCGCGGCCGGCAAGTATGGCGTCGTAGTTCTGGCCGCCAATGACCAGGAGCAGAACGGCGAACGCCAGCAGCGGGCCAATGGGGAAGAAGGCCGCCCGGTACGGCAGGTCCGCCACCTTGTTCCCCTGCGCGAGGAATGCCCTCCTGAAGCGGTAGTGCGAGAGGGCGATGCCCGCCCAGACGATAAAGCCACACAGCCCGGAGACATTGAGCAGCCACGCGTAGGCAGCGCCCTGGCCGACGAGGGCGCTGAGGAATCCAAACAGTCCGACGGCAGCGGTGGCGAGCAAGGCTGCCATGGGCACCCCGCGCGAATTGGTCCGGCCGAAGATTTTGGGCGCCTTGCCGTCCTTGGCCATCGCGTACAGCATGCGGGTTGAGGCGTACAGTCCCGAGTTGCCTGCCGAAAGGATGGCGGTCAGGATGACGGCATTCATGAGGGCGGCAGCAAATGCGATGCCGGCGCGTTCAAAGACCAGGGTGAACGGCGAGGTTGCAATGTCGGCTTCACCCGACGCCAGGAGGCTGGGGTCCGTCAGCGGAATTAGGCAGCCGATCACGAAGATGGCGCCAATGTAAAAAATCATGATGCGCCAAAAGACCGAGCGGATGGCGCGCGGGACCTCTTTCCTCGGGTTCTTGGCCTCACCGGCGGCGACGCCCACCAGCTCGGTGCCCTGGAAGGAGAAACCGGCAATCATGAAGACGGAAACAATGGACACCCAGCCGCCGTGGAAGACGTCTTCCCGATTCTGCCAGTTGCTGAGCCCGGGCGAATTGTCGCCCAGCACCCCAAGGATCATCAGAACACCGGCAGCCAGGAACAACACCACGGCCACCACCTTGATCAGGGAGAGCCAGAACTCACTCTCCCCGAAGGCCCTGGCCGAGAGCGCATTGATGCCGGTGAGCAGCACCAGGAATCCTCCGGCCCAGACCCACCCGGGAACTGCCGGGAACCAGAAGTCCATGATGATGCCTGCGGCCACAAGCTCGGCAGCCACGGTGATGGCCCAGTTGAACCAGTAGTTCCAGCCAATCGCGAAGCCGAACGAGGGTGATACGAAGCGGGTTGCGTACGTTTGGAATGAACCGGCAACGGGAATCTTGGCAGACATCTCGCCCAGGGATTGCATCAGCAGGAACACCATCAAACCCACCAGGGCGTACGCGAGCAGCGCACCACCTGGGCCGGCTTGGGAAATGGTTCCGCCCGAGGCTACAAAGAGGCCTGTGCCGATCGCCCCGCCGATGGCGATCATCTGCAGGTGGCGGCTGCTGAGCCCGCGCTTCAGCTCGTTGTCGCTTGAGGGGGCGCCAGCCTTGTCGGGCAATTGCGACTGGATGGTTTGCGTGGCGCTTACCTGCTGTTGTGCTTCAATGGCAGGGTCAATGGAAAGTTTGCTCATGGCTGGCTTGTCGCACCGTTCCGGGTCAGTGGCCATGGGTTTCTTGCGACTGTCGAGGGACAGTGTTTCTGATGCATTGGTGACTTCCTGCTTCAGGGCCCCAACGGGTCAAGGCCTTGCCAAATGAGTGTTTCCGGACCTGTCGGTGCCGAATCCCCGGGGAGATTCCGTGGTATCCAGCCAACCACCAGGACAACACTCCATTATGACGCCCAAAAGCCTATAGGCAGGAATCAGTGGTTCATGTCACTTGGTTTTGCAGAATTTATGGATGATGAGGGAGTCTTCCTGAGCTTCCATCAGTATTGCTGTTGCTCACGGCTTCCACGGAAGCAGCTGAAGGCAAAGACCGGCCGAAACCTTGATGATCAAGTTCCCGGCCGGCCGCAGGTGCAGCCCGCATTCCCACGGAGTGCGGCCAAGGCTTGACGCTACTCTGCAGCCTTGGATTTGGCGGCATACTCATCCTGCATCAGTTCGAGAATCACGTTGAGATGGGAAGTGTCCGTCATGGTCCCGGCTGCGGGATCGCTCGAGGCCACCTTGACGTCATCCCACGGGCTGCCGGTAACCCATGTGTCACCCTTGGCGTCAACAAGCTGGGCGAAGAAGTCGTCCTTGACCAGGGTTCCGTATGCCTCTTTGTAGGTCATGCCGACGACGTCGGGAACGGCGCGCTCAGACTGTGCCGCGCTGGAGGAGGTGCTGGGTGAATCGCTGGGTGCTGAGCCGGGGGCATCCGTACCGCAGCCGGCGAGTC
>JBBSQT010000076.1:0-8225 GCA_038243775.1 Actinomycetales bacterium
ACCCCGGCCTGGCGCAGCGCACGGCCGGCCACCGTCAAGGACCAGCGGCTGTCCACGAGATCATCCAGCAGCAGGATCGGCCCGCCCGGATATCCTGCGAGCGCCGCCGACAGGTCCGGGCCCACCGCGAAGCGCTCCCACACCCCGGCCAGCCGGTACGCGCTGTTGCCGCCGCGCTCCCCCGTGGGCCCGCCAAATTCCAGCGACAGCTGCCCCAGGTAGGGCAGTTTTCCAATCTCGCAGATGGCCTGGGCGAAGGAGTCCATCAGCTGCGGTTTGCTCCGTGACGGCATGGACACCACCGCGACGGGACGGCCGGCCCCGGCCCAGCCGCCCTGTCCCCATTCCCGCAGCACGGCCACCACGGCCTGCGCCATGGCGGGGTCAACCGGCGCATCCGGGGCGCCGGAGGCAAACATGGCCCGCAGCGCGTTGCCCCAGCCCAGGTCGGTGAGCCGGGCCAGGACCCGGCCGGGGGACAGCAGCTCATCCGCCTTCAGCTTGCCCTTGACAGGGACACCCAGCCGGTCCATGCCCGAGGGCCACAGGGCGCGCGGATCCAGCGGCAGCCCGGCGTGGCGCAGCGATTCGCCCGCGGCTTCGGCGGCACCGGAGCCAACGTCGGACGCGAACCAGCGTCCGGCGCAGTTGTCGCACCGCCCGCACGGGGCGGCCGTGTCGTCGTCGAGCGCGGCGGCCAAGTATTCCATGCGGCAGCCGGACATGCGTTCGTACTCCACCATGGACTGCTGCTCATCAACGCGGGCCTCGGCGATGCGCCGGTAGCGTGCCTCGTCGTAGGCCCACGGCTGGCCCGTCGATTCCCAGCCACCGGAGACGCGCCGGACCGCCCCGTCGACGGCGAGGACCTTCAGCAGCAGCTCCAGCGGGGTCCTGCGCAAATCAACCCGGGCTTCCAGCGCCTGGGTGGACATGGCCTTGGGCGCCTCGCCCAGCGCGGTCAGCACCTCCATGGCCTTATCCTGTGCCGGCATGGAGGCCGTGGCAAAGTAGCGCCAGATCTCGGCGTCTTCACTCCCCGGCAGGAGCAAAACATCCGCGTTGGCGCTGCCGCGCCCGGCACGGCCCACCTGCTGGTAGTAGGCCACCGGGGACGACGGCGCACCCAGGTGGACCACGAAGCCCAGGTCTGGCTTGTCGAACCCCATGCCCAGGGCGCTGGTGGCCACCAGGGCCTTGACCTGGTTGTTTTTCAGTGCGTCTTCCAACGACTCCCGCTCCATGGTGTCGGTCCGTCCGGTGTACGCCTTGACCACATGCCCCGCCTCGGCCAGCAGCCGGGCGGTGTCCTCGGCGGCGGAGACCGTCAGGGTGTAGATGATGCCGCTGCCGGGCAGTTCCGCCAGGTGCGTCAGCAGCCAGCCCAGCCGGTCCCGGGAATCGGCCAGCCGCAGCACCCCCAGCCGCAGCGACTTGCGGGCCAGCGGGCCGCGGATGGTGAACACGCCGGCTCCGAGTTGTTCCTCAATGTCGGCCACCACGCGGGAGTTGGCCGTGGCGGTGGTGGCCAGGACCGGCACGGACGCCGGCAGTTGGGCAATGAGGTCGGCAATGCGCCGGTAGTCGGGACGGAAGTCATGCCCCCAGTCGGAAATGCAGTGTGCCTCATCCACCACCAGCAGCCCGGTGCGCTGGATCAGCGAGGGCAGCTGGTTCTCACGGAAGGACGGGTTGGTCAGCCGTTCCGGGGACACCAGCAGCACATCAACGTCATCGGCAGCCAGTGCCTGCGTGATGTGTCCCCATTCGGTGGCGTTGGCGGAGTTGATGGCCATGGCCCGCACGCCGGCGCGTTCCGCCGCGGCCACCTGGTCCCGCATGAGTGCCAGCAGCGGGGAAACAATCAGGGTCGGGCCGGCGCCCCGGGCCCGCAGCAGCAGGGAGGCCACGAAGTACACGGCGGATTTGCCCCAGCCGGTGCGCTGGACCACCAAGGCGCGGCGTCCGCCGTCGACCAGGGCCTCGATGGCCTCGAACTGGCCGTCATGGAACTCTGCGTCCTCCCGGCCCACCAGGGCGCGCAGGATGGTGAGCGCCTGCCTGCGGGTCTCGGTGGCTGCGACGGCGGGACTTGGCACTGGTTGCATTGTCATAGGCCCCAGTATTCCAGCGCCCGCCGACATGCGGGCACCAGCCGGCTCCGCACTGTGGACAACTCCCGGTTTTGCGGGCAACGGTACGATGGATGTGTGACTACAAAAGATAATGCGCAGGTTGACCTGTCCAGTTCGTTCAAGGCCTACGACGTGCGCGGCATTGTGGGTGAAACCATCACCGCAGCCTCCGTGAAGGCCGTCGGTGCCGCCTTCGTTGATGTGCTGGAACTTGCCGGCCAGGACGTGCTCGTGGGCGGGGACATGCGCCCCTCCTCCCCGGAGTTCGCCCAGGCATTTGCCGACGGCGCCGCCGGCCGCGGCGCCAACGTCCGCCTCCTGGGCCTGGTCTCCACGGATGAGCTCTACTTCGCCTCCGGTGCGCTCAAGGCGGCCGGGGTGGTCTTCACCGCAAGCCACAACCCCGCCCAGTACAACGGCATGAAAATGACCCGGGCCGGCGCCGTCCCCGTGTCCTCCGAGACCGGCCTGATGGCGATCCGCGACCTGGCCCAGGGCTACCTCGCGGACGGCATCCCCGTGGCAGGGACCGTGGGCACCATTGGGGAGGCGGATGTCCTGAAGGACTATTCCCAGTACCTGCGCAAGCTCGTTGACCTTTCCGGCTCGCGCCCGCTGAAGATTGTGGTCGACGCCGGCAACGGCATGGCCGGCATGACCACCCCCGCGGTGCTGGGCAATGCGCTGCTGCCCGGACTGCCCTTTGAGATCATTCCGCTCTACTTCGAGCTGGACGGGACGTTCCCCAACCATCCGGCCAACCCCCTCGAGCCGGCCAACCTGCTGGACCTGCAGGCAGCCGTCGTCGAGCATGGCGCGGACATTGGCCTGGCGTTCGACGGCGACGCCGACCGCTGCTTTGTGATCGACGAGCTCGGCGCACCCGTGTCGCCGTCGGCCGTCACCGCCTTGGTGGCCCGCCGCGAGATCGCCCGCGCCCAAAAGGGCGGCGAGGAACACCCCGCCATCATCCACAACCTCATCACCTCGCGCGCCGTGCCCGAACTGATCGCCCACGACGGCGGCCGCCCGGTCCGCACCCGCGTGGGCCACTCCTTCATCAAGGCCACCATGGCCGCCGAGGGTGCCGTGTTCGGTGGGGAACACTCCGCCCACTATTATTTCCGCGACTTCTTCAATGCCGACACCGGCATGCTTGCCGCCATGCATGTCCTGGCTGCCCTGGGCGAACAGGACGGTCCGCTCTCGGAGCTCGGCCGTGAATACGAGCCGTACGTCTCCAGCGGTGAGATCAACTCGCAACTGGCCGACGTCCCGGCCGCCGTGGCCCGGGTCCTCGCCGCCTTCACCCGCGATGACGTGGTGATTGACGAACTGGACGGGCTCACGTTCACCGTCAAGGACGGCACATGGTGGTTCAACCTGCGCGCCTCCAACACCGAACCCTTCCTGCGCCTGAATGCCGAGGCCGTTGATGCGGTCACCATGGCAGACATCCGCGACGAAGTCCTGGAACTTGTGCGCCGCTGACACCGCCGCGTATCCACCCCCAACCATTTGTCAGGAGCACTTGTGACCAACCCCAGCCCGGAATCTGCCGAAATCGATGCCAAGGTCCAGGATGACCTCAACAAGCTCATTGGCACCGCCTTGGGCGTGGCGGGGGAACAGCTTGAGGAGCATGGCGCCTTCCTGCCGGTGGCCCTTGTCCTGACGCACGACGACGAACTGAGCCTGGTGGCCGTCTCACCCACCACGGTGGACGGCGGGGAGGAAGAAGAACTCGACGCCGACCAAATGGTGGCGGACCTGTTCGCCGCACTCACGCAACAGCGCGAACAAAACCGTGCGGCCGCCATCGTCTGTGACATCCACCTGCCGGATGATGTCACCGATGCCATCCACGTCATGGCCGAGCACAGCACCGGTGTCAGCGTTTCCGCCGTGCGCCCGTACCGGCAGGCCCCCACCGGGTGGGAGTTCGGCAACCCGTTCCTGGAGGCTGGCGAGATCGCGATTTGGGTGTAGTGGATGCGCCTTAATGCCTTCTCAGACGTCAGCCTGCGCCTGCTGACCGTCCTGATATCGACACCCGACAGCGTGCTGCTCACCACCCGCGAGCTGGCCGAGATGGTGGGAACCCCCTACAACCACGTCAGCAAGTCCGTGCTGAAACTTCGCCAGATGGGGCTCGTGGAGGCGATCAGGGGACGCAGCGGCGGGGTGCGCATCTCGCCCGCCGGAAGGGAAGCCACCGTGGGCGGGGTGCTGCGGGTGCTCGGCGGCCATGAGGACGCTGCAGCCTGCCACGGTGAGATGGGCGAGTGCCCGTTGATGCCCGCCTGCGGCCTGCGCGGGGTCCTCAACCACGCCCGCGAAGCCTTCTACGCCTCGCTGGACGGAGTGAGCCTTGCCAGCTTGTCCCCCCAACGCCCAACCGGTCCCGTCCCTGTGACATTGAACACATCACGCCCAGCCTAGGGCCCGGAAAATCAACACTTTTCTACATGACGTAGAAGTTGGGTCATTTAAGTTGCATTGCAAATGCTACTTTGGAGTTGTCACTCGGACACAACCCAAGGAGTAAAGATGCTTTCGGAAAAATCGCGCCCCCTCATTGAAGCCACGCTGCCGCTGGTCGGCTCACGCTTGGGCGCCATCACGCCGAACTTTTACAGCCGCATGCTGACTGCCCGGCCTGAACTCCTGAACGGTCTTTTCAGCCGCGCCAACCAGAACAACGGTGAGCAGCAGAAGGCACTGGCCGGTTCCATCGCCGGCTTCGCCTCGGCCCTCGTGGCCAATCCGGATGTCATCCCCGAGCAGATGCTCAGCCGCATCGCCCACAAGCACACCGCCCTGGGCATCACCGAGGATCAATACCAGATTGTCTACAAGTACCTGTTCGAGGCCATTGCCGAGGAGCTTGCCGATGTCATCACGGCCGAGATCGCCGAGGCTTGGACCGAGGTCTACTGGCTCATGGCCAACGCCCTGGTCAAGCTCGAAAAGGGCCTTTACGCCATGCAGGCCAACGAGAAGATGTGGATGCCCTGGCGCGTCATTGAAAAGAACCCCGCCGGCACCGACTCCATGACGTTCGTGCTCGAGCCGGCCGACGACACCCCCGTCACGGTGGCCCGCCCCGGCCAGTTCGTCTCGGTCAAGCTGGCCCTGCCCGACGGCCTGCTCCAGTGCCGCCAGTACTCACTGTCCGCCGACGTCGGCTCCACCACCCGCCGGGTGTTCACCACCAAGAGGGACGACGGCGGCGAGGTCTCCCCCGTCCTGCACGGCACCGTCGCGGTCGGCGACATCCTGGAACTGTCCAACCCGTACGGCGACCTGACCCTGGACGGGGAGGGCCCCATCATCATGGCCACCGCCGGCATCGGCTGCACCCCGTCCGCCTCGGCCCTGCGCGCCCTGGCCGCCAACGGCGCCGACCGCGAAATCATGGTCCTGCACGCCGAGAAGAACCTCGCGGCCTGGGCCCTGCGCGACCAGATGACCCACGACGTGGACGCCATTGACAGCGCCAAACTCCAGCTCTGGCTCGAGGAACCTGCGGAGGGCTTCCACAAGGGCTTCATGTCCCTTGAGGGCCTGGACCTGCCGGCCAACGCTTCCATGTACGTGTGCGGTCCGCTGCCGTTCATGAAGGCCATCCGCAACCAGGCCATCGACGCTGGCATCCCGTCCACCAAGATCCACTACGAGGTCTTCGGCCCCGACATGTGGCTCGCCGGCGCCGCCGCCTAACTGCCAGAACTGCGGATGGCGCCACAGTTCCCTCGCGGGCAGTAAGATTTCCTCGGTCGCTGAGAGACCTTGAAAATCCATCCCCGCTCCGGGAACCGTGGCGCCATCGCTCTCGTTGGGCGACGCCGCCTCTGTGATTAAGCGGCGAAGCGCTGCTTCAGGCCTTCGAGCTCGGCCGCCATCTCGGCGGGGAGCGATTCGCCGAAGCGGGCGTACCATTCATCAATGCCTGCAAGTTCCTCATCCCATTCGGCCGCATCCACCTTGAGCGCGTCCGCCAGGTCCGACGCCGAGACATCCAGGCCAGCCAGGTCCAGCGAGCCTTCTTCCGGGACGAAACCGATGGGGGTCTCCACGGCCCCTGCCGTTCCTTCGATCCGCTCCACAACCCACTTCAGGACCCGGCTGTTTTCGCCGAAGCCGGGCCAGGCGAACCCGCCCTCAGCGTTGCGGCGGAACCAGTTGACCAGGAAGATCTTGGGCAGGCGGTCCTGGTTTCCACCGGCGGAGAGCTCAATCCAGTGCTTGAGGTAGTCACCGGCGTCGTATCCAATGAAGGGCAGCATGGCCATGGGGTCGCGGCGGACAACACCGACAGCGCCGGTGGCGGCGGCGGTCGTTTCCGAGGACAGGGTGGAACCCATGAAGATGCCGTGCGTCCAATCGCGGGCCTGGGTCACCAGCGGGATGGTGGTCTTGCGGCGCCCCCCAAACAGAATGGCATCGATTTCCACGCCTTCCGGGCTGTAGTAGTCCTTGGAGAGCATGTCCACCTGGTCGATGGGCGTGCAGAAGCGGGAGTTCGGGTGAGCGGCGGGCCGCCCCGCATCGGGGGTCCAGTCCTGGCCGCGCCAATCTGTCAGGTGAGCGGGCACTTCGTCCGTCATGCCCTCCCACCAGACACCGCCGTCGTCCGTCAGGGCAACATTGGTGAAGATGGAATTTCCCTTGACAATCGCAGCCATGGCGTTGGGGTTGGTGGACCAGCCGGTGCCGGGTGCCACGCCAAAGAAGCCGGCCTCCGGGTTGACCGCGCGCAGCTCGCCTTCCTTGCCAAAACGCATCCAGTTGATGTCATCGCCGAGGGTCTCCGCCTTCCATCCGGGGATGGTGGGTTCCAGCAGTGCCAGGTTGGTCTTGCCGCAGGCCGAAGGGAACGCGGCAGCCACGTGGTAGGCCTTGTTCTCGGGGCTGATGAGCTTCAGGATCAGCATGTGCTCGGCAAGCCAGCCCTCATCACGGGCCATGACGGAGGCGATGCGCAGGGCGAAGCACTTCTTGCCCAGCAGGGCGTTGCCGCCGTAGCCGGAGCCGTAGGAGAAGATGGAGCGCTCTTCGGGGAAGTGCACAATCCACTTCTCATCGTTGCACGGCCAGGCGACATCCTTCTCGCCGGGAGCCAGCGGGGCTCCCACCGAGTGCAGTGCCGGGACGAAGAAGGCGTTGGCGTCCTCGATCTTGCGCAGGACCTCGGTGCCGATCTGCGCCATGATGCGCATCGAGGCAACAACGTAGGCGGAGTCGGTGATCTCAACGCCAAACTTGGGATCCTGTGCATCCAGCGGTCCCATGACGAACGGGATGACGTACATGGTGCGCCCTCGCATGCTGCCGGCAAACTTCCCGTTCAGGATGTCCTTCATGGCCGCCGGGTCCATCCAATTGTTGGTGAAGCCGGCGTCGCGCTCTTTTTCGGAGCAGATGAAGGTGCGGCCTTCAACCCGGGCCACGTCCTTGGGGTCCGAGAAGGCCGCGAAGGAATTGGGGAACAGCTCCGGGTTGAGGCGGGTCAGCGTCCCGTCGTCCACAAGCTCGTCCGTGATCTGCGCATATTCCTTTGCAGACCCGTCAACCCAGCAGATACTCTCCGGCAAGGTGAGGGCGGCCACTTCCGACACCCATGCCGCGAGGCCCTTGTGGGTTGTCATTGCCTGCTCAACGGATTCCTGCACTGGGGCGTGGACCACGGTGTTTCCCTTCATTGGGTGGGTAGGTGATGTCTAAATGCTATGACCGGCCCTTCCTGTCCCCTGGGCAGGGGACGTGGGATGTTAGATCGTTGCCCTGTGCAATTCCGCGGATTCTCGCGGAATCTGCCGTTGGTTGTAGGATCAACTTGTGATTTACATCACGTAGACCGGTCTAGTAATATGGAACACCACCGCTTGGTGTCCTTTCGATTTGGACTCTCCCGCAAAGGTGGGTTAGAGTTATTCACGGCCCGAGGGTCAACAAAGAAACAAGATATGCGTGCGTAGCTCAACGGATAGAGCATCTGACTACGGATCAGAAGGTTGGGGGTTCGAATCCCTTCGCGCGCACTCTGAGAAAGAGTCCCAAGCTTCGGCTTGGGACTCTTTCGTTTAA
>JBBSQT010000077.1:0-8053 GCA_038243775.1 Actinomycetales bacterium
GGGACGCTGCCGGCACCCTACGAAGTTCCCGAAGGTCCAGCCGAGCCGGTGGAGGATTAACCACGGGGCCTGCCGATTTGTCAGCTGGGCAGAAGGTGTTCTAGTATAGACAGGTTGCTCCAGCCAAGACCGATAGGTCAAGAAACTGGGACAAAGGTTTGGGGCTGTGGCGCAGCTGGTAGCGCACCTGCATGGCATGCAGGGGGTCAGGGGTTCGAGTCCCCTCAGCTCCACCAAACACATCGGGCAGTCGATGGTTTATAACTGAATACCCCATTGGGGCTGTGGCGCAGCTGGTAGCGCACCTGCATGGCATGCAGGGGGTCAGGGGTTCGAGTCCCCTCAGCTCCACCAAAGAAACGGTCCGACCATCCTCAAGGATGCTCGGACCGTTTGTCTTTGCCCACTGCGCCACACCCGATGCACTACTTTTGCGATGCTGTTGAACGCAACCGGGCGGAAAGGTGGCTGGGCGCCTGGCTCGGCATCGAAGCCGGCATGAAAGAATATAGGAATGTCCATGCCGCACTCCCTCCCCGCACGTCCGGCCCCCGCACGTCCGGCACCCGCCCCGACAGCCCGCAGCTACGAAGCAGTTTTGAACAGCATCGAGGCGGACCTCAAGGACGGCAAGATCAAGGTGGGGGACCAGCTTCCCGGAGAACGGGCGCTGGCCTTGCAGCACGGAATTTCCCGGGCCTCCGTCCGTGACGCCATCCGAGTGCTGGACGTCATGGGTGTGGTGCGCACGGGTGTCGGCTCGGGGCCGCACTCTGGCGCCGTGGTCATCGCCAACCCCAGTGCCGGGCTGGCGGCTGCGCTGCGCCTGCACATGGCCACCAACCATTTTCCCGTTGCAGAGATTGTCCAAACCCGCATCATGATGGAAACGTGGGCAGCCGTGGAGGCCTCCCACCAACCGCGGAATGAACGGCAGGAGGAAGCCTTGCGGGCATTGCTGGTGGACATGGCCAGCCCCGAGCTGGGCCGGGAGGCATTCCACGTGCTCGACGCCGCCTTTCACGTCCTGCTCAGTTCACTCGCCGGCAACACCGTCATCACGGCCATGATGGAATCCCTGCGCTCGGCCGTCCAGGGCTACGTCAGTGAGGCCATTGACAGTGACGACATGTGGGAGCAGATTGTTCCGGAGCTGCGGGACCAGCATGAGGGCATTCTGCAAGCCGTGCTCGCGAAGGACGGTGCCCGCGCAGCGGCCGCACTGCGCGAACACATTGAATGGTTTCACGCCCAGAAACACCCCATACAGCAAGGGCACCGCCTGTGACCAGCCCCACCATGCGCTGCCCGTGCCGAAGCGGGGAAGAATACCAGCACTGCTGCGCCAGGTTCCTGCAAAATCCGCAGAATTTCCCGTCCACGGCAGAGGCGCTGATGCGTTCCCGATTCAGCGCCTTTGCCCTGGCCGATGCCGCCTACCTGCTGCGCACCTGGCATCCGAGCACGCGCCCGGCCATTGTCGAACTGGATCCGGACCAGCACTTCTACCTGCTGGAAATCCTTGACACGCACGACGGCGGCGTGTTCAGTTCAGCGGGAACGCTCACCTTCCGTGCTCATTTCAGGTCAGCCAAGAACCGCAAAATCAAGGGCTCCTTCACCGAAACCAGCAGTTTTGTCCGGGAAGGGCGGCAGTGGTATTACTGCGACGCACTGGAGCTTCAGTAGTCCTCCTCCTCGGCCGGTCCCGGCTCCGACGTGTCGACATGAGCTCCGGCGCCGCGGGTTCTGCCCGTCTCCTGTTCGACCAGGGCACGGCGGGCGTGCAGGATGTCACCGATAAACCAGTCGTAGATAAGCACGCCAATGACTCCGCCAATGAGCGGACCAACAATCGGGACCCAGAAGTACCAGCTGAAGGCTCCGGGCACGCCGGTGATGGTGCCCGGCATGGCAACATCACCCCAACCTGCGAGCCACGCAAATACCCGGGGACCAAAATCACGGGCCGGGTTGATGGCGTATCCGGCGTTGGCACCGAAGGACATGCCGATTGCAGCGACAGCGAAACCGATCATGAGGGGGCCCAGATTGGCCTTGACCGCCGTGTTGCGCAAGTCGATGATGGCCACGATGAAGATGATCAAGAACGCTGTGCCCACAATTTGGTCAATCAGCGGAATGGTCAGGTTGCCATGGAAGTACGGTGCAGGGAACGTGGCAAAAATAGAGAAGGTGGCCAACCCGCCTGCCTGGTCACGCTGCGTCTTGGCCGCGGCGTTGAACGCGTCAATGGCGTTGAAGTACACCACATAGAGCAGCGCGGCGGCGGCAAAAGCCCCCACCACCTGGGCCACCACATAGGGAATGACCTTGTTCCACGCAAATTTGCGCCGGACCGCAAAGGCCAGAGTGACCGCAGGATTCAAGTGCGCCCCGCTGACACCGCCAGCCACATACACGCCCAGCGCCACGGCCAACGCCCAACCCCAGGTGATGAGCAGCCAGTCCCCGGCGGCCATGAAAATGGTGGTGTCCGTGGCGGCGCGGCCACTGCCAGGAAGGGCTGCCACTGCCATGGCAACAACACCGTCACCAAAACAAATCAAAACAAAGGTGCCCAGAAACTCTGCAAGGACTTCCCCCCACACGCCTCCGACACGTTTTAGGCCGCTGCCCTCACGAACACTTCTCCGCAGCGGGGTTATTATGCTCATAATTATCATCCTTCGAGTCGTCGATGACGGCGACGTATCATGACTGAAGTGACTGACCCCAGTATACGACTAGTGTGATTTTTAGCACCACCCACTGTCGCAACGCTTCCGCGCAAATCAACGACGATAGGCTGGGCCGGTGGAGGAAAACAACAACGTGGACGGCAGGGCTTTTGATTTTGGGGCCTTACGCAGATTTCCGGACATTGAAGCTCCGAACCTTTTTGCACACGATGCCACGGATGAACTGATCCTTTCCGAGGCCGCGGCCGCACTTTCCATGGCCGACGGCGGCCACGTCGCCGTCGTGGGGGACCGGTACGGCGCGCTGACCCTGGCGGCCGCAACACTCCATGGCCTCAGTGGCCTGAGGGTTCACCAGGACGGACTCTCCGGAGAGCTGGCACTGGCCGCCAATGCGGCCCGCGCAGGGTTGACGCAAACCTTTACCTCGCTCCCGCTGGATCCTGGCCTGTTCAAGAACGCGGCCGTGGTGCTGTGGCAATTGCCGCGCAGCTTGGAAGAAGTAGCAGAAGTGTCCGCACTGATCAGTGCACACGCCCTTCCCGACGTGCAAGTTTTTGCCGGCGGCCGGATCAAGCACATGACCCTGGCGATGAACGCAATCCTGGCCGAGAGCTTCAGCACCGTCACGCCAGGACGGGCGTGGCGCAAGTCCCGCCCGCTGTCGGTGTCGGGTCCGCTTGGGCAGGGGGCGGCGTCGAACTTCCCCAAAAGAGAGTTCCATCCGGACCTGGGCCTGTGGCTGTGCGCCCACGGCGCCACCTTCGGCGGCACAAAAGTGGACACGGGGACCCGGCTCCTGCTCGAGTTCATTCCCGCCATGCGCCCGGATGCCCGTGCCGCCATCGACCTGGGCGCCGGCAATGGAACCATCGCCGCCGCCCTGGCCAAGGCCCGTCCCCACCTGCAGGTCCTCGCCACGGACCAGTCATCAGCGGCGGTGGCGGCGACGGCGGAAACCGCCCGCGCCAACGGCCTGGACGAACGGATCCAGGTGCTCCGCGATGACGCTCTTGCAGGATTCGGGGCAGGCAGCGCCGAACTCATCGTGCTCAACCCTCCCTTCCATGTGGGCGCCACGGTACATGCAGGGATCGCACACAAGCTCTTCGCAGCGGCCGCCCGGGTGTTGGCCCCGGGAGGGGAACTGTGGTGCGTTTACAACCGGCACCTGGACTACAAGGGAATACTGGAACGGCTCGTTGGTCCCACGGAGGCCGCGGGACGGAACAGCAAGTTTACGGTCACGGTTTCAACCAGGCGGTGATTGATTCAGCCCCGTCGTGACCGGTTCAGCCAGGCCGTGACCGGTTCAGCCAGGCCGTGACTGGTTCAGACAGGGCGGGGCCGGGGCAGGCCACACCTTGCCCCGGTGTTCACCTGAAACCACGCCGGACCGTGGCGTTCACCCCGACACGGCGCCCGCAGGGTAATCTGGCAGCTGGGCAGGGGGAGCCAGCAGGATATTCGTCGACTTCGCTCATGCCAACAATCTCTCAAGGAGAAACTTTGAGTGCTTCCAGGCCCGGTTTTCCGCAACGCCGTCGAGGCACCAACCTGCCCAGGATGGGCGACTTCAACCAGGCGGTCATCCTCGACTCCATCCGACGCGCGGTGGATGGGCTGAGCAGGGTCGAGTTGGCTGCCTCGGCCGGACTTGCCGCTCAAACGGTCTCCAACATTTGCCGGCGGCTGCTGGATGCGGACCTGATCATGGAAGCCGGCAAGGCAGCATCCGGCCCGGGAAAGCCGCGCACCCTTTTGAGGGTAAACCCACGGGGGATGTACGCCATCGGGGTGCACATCGACCCGAGCCTGACCAGTTATGCCCTCTTGGACGCGGTTGGCGCTGTCCTGCTCTCCAGCGATGAGCGGACCGATCCGGACGGCGACCCGGACGCAGCCGTGCGGGCCATGGGCGGGCGGATCCGCGCCTTGATTTCCGAGTCCGGCGTGGATGAAAACCGGATTGCCGGGGTCGGCGTGGCCACGCCCGGTCCGGTCGACGCCGCCAACGGCACCGTGGTGGCCCCTCCCCACATGCCTGGCTGGACACGGGTGCCGCTGCGCGAATTGTTGCAGGAGAGCACAGGGCTGCCCGTCGTCGTGGAAAAAGATGTGACCGCCTCCGCCGTTGCAGAGCTGTGGGCCGGATCCGTCCAGGATGCCGCCAGTTTCGTGTTCGTCTACATTGGCACCGGCATTGGTGCGGGCCTGGTGCTCAACGACGAGGTGGTGAGGGGAGCCTCGGGCAACGTCGGCGAAATTGGGCACATCATTGTCGATCCCGACGGGCCGGCCTGTGACTGCGGCCGGCGCGGTTGTGTCAAGGTGACATGCATGCCCGAAACGCTCGTAACACTGGCCAGGCAGGCAGGGCTCCTGCCGGCAGCAGACCCGCTCTCGCCTGTGCCGCTCATGGATGAACTGGCAACCTTGGTGCAGGCCGCCGAGGATGGCGAGGCGCACGCCGTCGAACTTGTGGAGCGTTCGGCGCAGCGGATGGCCGGGGCCATTTCTGTGCTGAGCAACTTTTTGGACGTGGAGCGGGTTGTCCTCGGCGGTCCGTTCTGGCCGGTGCTGGCATCGAGCTACCTGACCCGGATGCCGGCCTTGCTGGAGAAGCTCAGCGTCACCACCAGTGTGAATTCCGTGGAGGTTGTGGGCACCAAGCTCACCTCCGGCGAGGCAGCCTTTGGGGCTGCCTGCCTGGTGATGGAAAAGACACTAAGCCCCAACGCGGCACTACTGCTGCTCGACGCCAAGGCTTGAGGCCCGTGACCTAAGTGGGGCGTGGGCAGGGGTGGCCTGAGTGGGGCGTCGCCTGAGTGGGCCGTGACCTAAGTGGGGCGTGGGCAGGGGTGGCGCACGAGCCAGGTTTGTTGCGTGGTTAGTCGATATCCTCCACGATCTGGCCGAAGGGGACGCTGGCGTCCGTGTGTGCCTGAACTTCGTGCGGATTGATGGCAACGTGGACGCCGTGCGTTTTTTCGGCGACGGATTGTTTCAGGACCGGCAGGACCGTGGCAATGAAGCGCTCATCCTTGCCCTGCAGATATTCCTCATACGCGGCTGGCAATTGGTTCATGACCCTTACTGTAGCCGCTGGCTGCCGCCGCCAACAGGTGCCCCTGGACAGTTCGTGACCGGCACGGCATGCCCGAATGCCAGGATTGCCGGAGAGCGGGCTACACCCGCTTGTGGGCGAATATTGTTTCTTTTGAGCTCGCCGTCCACGCTGTAGGCAGAACTAAAGAATCAAATGCACCGTAAGGTCACGACATAATTCGATCGTGACTTGATGCGGAGCAACGAATGGGTCTACTATGGAGCTACGTTCCTTCCGCAACGTGTGTCGGCGACTCTTGGATGATCTAAGGGTGTGGGTGCCCCCATGTGGGCCTGACATTTGCCAACGGAGTTGGCGCTGGACCGCTGTAGTTTTCGCAGCGCCCTGCCTTGTCCGTTGCCCTTTCTCGAAAAATCAGCTGCTGTGCCCCTGCGTGTTCTAGACACGAAGGCGCCGGCCGCGGACCCATCCTCAAGGACCTAAGCAAATGTCTCCTCCGAGCCTTATCCAGGCGTCGGCGCCCGCAACACAAAGCGCGCCGATCGCCCTTTCCTACGAATTGTTTCCGCCGCGAAACCCCGCAGCAGACGCCAACCTCTGGCACACCATCAGGGAGCTGGAAACCACCAACCCCGATTATGTCTCCGTCACGTACGGCGCCAATGGCAGCAACCGGGACACGGCGCTCGAGCTCCTCAACCGGCTGTTGACCAAAACTTCCCTGCGTCCCCTGGCCCACCTGACCTGTGTTGGCAACACCGCAGATGAGTTGGCCCAGATCATCTCAGAACTGTTGGACCACGGCGTCCGCGGCATCCTCGCACTGCGTGGGGACCTGCCCAACGACGGGCCCGTGGAACGCAGGCAGGGATCCCTGACTTATGCCCAGGACCTGATCGAACTGATCCGCCGTGTGGAGCAGCGCCGTTCGGCGCTGCTGTGCGCCGGCAAGGTCGCCATCGGTGTGGCGGCCTACCCGGCCCGCCACCCGGAGTCGCCGTCCATTGAACATGATGTGGAGGTGTTGCTGGCCAAGCAGCGTTCCGGCGCCGACTTTGCCATCACCCAGGTGTTCTTCCATGAAAACCAGTATCGGGACCTGGTGGTCAGGGCCCGCCGTGCCGGGGTCAGCATCCCCATCATTCCGGGGGTCATGCCGCTGACCAGCCTGCGCCGTGTCCAGCGCCTGGGTGAGATAACCGGCGTCGAACCGTGCCCCAATCTGCTCGACGCGCTGGGCCGTGCCGATACCCCGGGACAGGCCCGCCACGTTGGGGTCCGGGCAACCGTGGACCTGGCTCGGGCCGCATTGGAGGCCGGGGCGCCCGGCATCCACCTGTACACCTTCAACGAGCATGCCGCAGCACTTGAAGTGCTCGACAAGCTCGAACTGCTGCGACCTGGCAGACCGCCGGTGGGCCCCCGGGCGTCCACTGGAAACCTGCTCAACGCTTAGCCCTTCCGCCTCCCGGCAAACTCTTCCGATCCACTATCCCCGAGGAATTCCCATGACAAACACCTCCGCTTTCCCCACAGCTTCCCTGCTTGGCTACCCCCGAATCGGCCGCCGCCGTGAATTGAAGAAGGCCATCGAGGCCTTCTGGGCCGGCACCATCGACGCCGCTGAACTCGACGCAGCAGCCAAGGAAATCCAACTCGGCACCGCGCGCCGGCTGGCGGAACTCGGCCTGAGCGGGGCGGCCGCCATCCCCGGCACCTTCTCCTATTACGACCAGGTGCTCGACGCCGCCACCCACCTGGGCGCCGTCCCGGCACGTTTCGGTGAGCTGCGCGACGCCGACGGCCGGCTGGACCTGGACGCCTACTTCACCCTGGCCCGCGGCACGGCAGAGGCGCAGCCGCTGGAAATGACCAAGTGGTTCGACACCAATTACCACTACCTGGTGCCTGAAATCGGCCCCGAAACTTCCTTCTCCCTCACCTCCACCCGCGTGGTTGAACAGTTCGAATACGCCCTGGCCAACGGTTTTGAGACCCGTCCGTACCTGGTGGGACCGGTGACGTTCCTGCTGCTGTCCAAGGCTTCCGACGACGCGCCCGCCGGCTTCAACCCGCTGTCACGGTTGGAGGATGTGCTGCCCATTTATGCGGACCTGCTGGGGCGTCTTGGTGCCGCCGGAGCCTCCTGGATTCAGCTGGATGAGCCGGCCCTTGTTGCCGACCAGGACGTTCCGATTGCGGAGATCCAGGCCGCGGTGGCCCGCTCCTACGAGGTGCTCGCTGCTGCGCCCGGCCGCCCCCAGATCCTGGTCTCCACCCC
>JBBSQT010000078.1:0-8052 GCA_038243775.1 Actinomycetales bacterium
AGTTCGGTCAGCGGGTCAAGCCACATTTCGGCCAGGCGCAGGGCTTCATCCACATCTTTTTGCTGGGCCGGTGTTACGGACGGGTCGTCACCTGCCGCCGCCTTGCGCGCGGCGTCCCGGGCAAGATCCCAATTGACGGGCGTGTCGGAGGAGCCGCTCATCATGGACTGCACCTGGGAGAACATCTGTGCCAATGCGTTGGGGTCTGAAGGCAACCCTGCGGCCTTGGCCAGCTCTGCCGCATCAAAACCTTCCATGCCCTGGCCGCCCAAGAGGTTGGCGAGCATTTCCTGAAGCGGATCCTTCGGTGTGTCGTCGTCGTCGTTGTTGGCTGGTGTGGAAGACATGATGGCCCGTTCGTTGGCGTGGACGCTGAATATCTTCACGTTACCGCCGCCGTCAGGCATTGTCGCCTCATCGGCGGGCACTGTTCGCTATAGGCAAAGGGCCCGCTGGGGTGGGCCCGGATTCATTGTCAATTCACAGTGCCCCGTCAAGCACCGCTCATCTGAACGCAGTAAGGTTGGTTGCTGGCGGCTGTATTTTGCGGTTGCCCGGAATGATCCCAGGAACCCCGGACAGCGTAGAACCCGGAGAGCGCGGAAGAGCTTGGAAAGGCACAGCATCTTGAGCCAGGAGTTATCGGATGAAATGCGACCACCTGGGAAGGTGCGCGAGCGCAGGCATTCCATCATGGTGGTCTCGGGCGTCGTTGCCGTGGTGCTGGCTGTTGCCGCCATGGCAATCCCTGTTCCATATGTCATCGAGTCTCCGGGGCCGGCCATCAACACCATCGGGCAGCTGGGCGGCACGGACATCATCACCGTCCAAGGCCACGAGAGCTTCCCGACAACCTCCGGCACCCTTGACCTGACCACGGTCCACATGAGCGGCGGGCTTCCTGACAGCCAGATCAGTTTCGCGGACGCCCTGCGGTCCTGGCTCACGCCGTCGAACACGCTCTATCCAGCTGAGCTGATTTACGCCCCCGGCATCAGCCAGGAAGCGGTCAACAGTGAGAACTCCGCGGCCATGACCGGGTCCCAGGACAGTGCCACGGCCGCTGCCTTGACGGCGCTGGGCATCGATTATGAATCCGAGCTTGCCGTGGCCTCCATTCCTGCAGATGGTGCCGCTTCGGGGATTCTCAAGCCCGACGACGTCCTGCTCACCATTGCGGGCCAGAAGGTGACGGACCTGGCGGTCATCCAGTCCGTGCTGGAAAAGGGCCAGGGCGCTCCGGTGGAGGTGGGCGTCAAGCGCGGTGACGCGGATATGGCACTGTCCATCACTCCCACCAAGGGCAAGCAAGGCAAGTACCTGCTGGGCATCGCCTTGCAGAATACGTTCACGTTCCCGTTTGAGGTGAAATTTGCCTTGGAAAACATTGGCGGTCCGAGCGCCGGAACGATGTTTGCGCTGGGCATCATGGACAAGTTGACGCCGGGGGACCTGACGGGCGGCAAGAAGTTTGCAGGAACCGGCACCATCGACCCGGGCGGCAAAGTCGGCGCCATTGGCGGCATCGCACAAAAGATGGTGGGAGCACAAAAAGCCGGCGCAGATTACTTCCTGGCGCCCGGCGCAAATTGTAATGATGTGGCGGGCCACGTCCCCAATGGGCTCCAGGTCATTAAAGTCAATACACTCAAGGAAGCATACGACGCAGTCTCGACCATCGGCTCGGGCCGCGACGGCTCCAAGCTGCCCAGCTGTGGATAACGATTGAGCATCATCAGGAACTTTGGCCACGGACCATTCGTGGCACCACTAGAAGCAAGTACATCAGTTGAGTTATGAGGTAGAGAGTGACATCCCGCCCATCCCCATCGCCGAGTAGACCTATCCGGCCAAAACGTCGCAGTGCCCTGCTGCCCACCATCATTGTGGTGGCAGTACTGGTCATTGGCCTGATCATGTTCTCGGGCATTTATACGGAGCTGCTGTGGTTTGGCCAGATTGGCTATACCGGCGTGTTCTGGACAGAACGGGTCGCCAAGCTGCTGATTTTCCTGGCAGGCTTCTTGATCATGGCGTTGGGGGTCTACTTCTCCATCCGCGCAGCCTACAAGGCACGCCCCATTTACGCCCCTGACAGCGGGCATGAGGACAATCTCAACCGCTATCAGGTGCAGCTGGAACCTGTGCGCCGTGTGGTCATGCTTGGTGTGCCGATAGTCTTTGGCTTGTTCGCGGGAACGGCTGCCATGGCGCAATGGGAAAAGGTCATGCTCTTCCTGTACCGCGTGCCCTTTGGTTCCACGGATCCCGAATTCGGCATGGACCTCAGCTTCTACACCAACACCCTGCCGTTCCTGGGCCTGGTGGTTGGAACGCTCATCAGCGTCACCGTCATCGCCTTCATTGCCGGATTGCTCACCCACTACCTGTACGGCGCTATCCGCCTCACCGAACGCGGCATCTTCGCCTCCCGCCAGGCACAAATCCACATCGCCGTCCTGGCCGGCGTTTTCCTCCTGCTGCTCGGCGTGAACTTCTGGCTGGGCCGTTACGCCACGTTGCAGGACAACGGCGGATACCGGGCCGGTGCCATGTTCACCGACGTCAACGCCGTCATCCCCACCAAGGCCATTCTTGCCGCAGCCGCCATCATCGTGGCCGTGCTGTTCATCATTGCCGCGTTCATGGGCAAGTGGAAACTTCCCCTGATCGGCACCGGAATGCTGGTGGTCACCGCCATTGTGGCCGGTGGCCTGTACCCCTGGGCCATCCAGGAATGGCAGGTGAAGCCTTCCGAGGGAAGCGTGGAACTGCCGTACATTGAGCGCAACATCAACATGACCCGTGACGCCTACGGCCTCTCCGGCATGGAGGTCACCCCCTACAACGCCACCACGACGGCGGAAGCCGGGGCACTGCGCCAGGATGCCGACACCGCGGCCAGCATCCGCCTGCTGGACCCCAACCTGATCTCCTCCACGTTCGCCCAGTTGGAGCAGTACCGCCCGTACTACAAGTTCCCCAAGACCCTCAACGTGGACCGCTACACCATTGACGGCAAGGTCCAGGATGCCGTGATTGCGGTGCGCGAGCTGAACCCGGCCGGCATCAGCCCGGACCAGCAGAGCTGGTACAACCAGCACCTTGTGTACACGCACGGCTATGGTGTGGTGGCCGCGTACGGCAACACCGTCACCGCCGACGGCAAGCCCGAGTTCATGCAGTCGGGTGTTCCATCCACGGGCGTGCTGGGCACGGACACCAGCTACCAGCCACGGATCTACTTCGGGCAGTTCACCAGCGACTACTCGATCGTCGGTGCCCCGGAGGGCACCGCTCCGATTGAGCTGGACCGCCCCCAAGGCAACGCCCCCGCAGACACCGCACCGAACACCGGCGACGAGTCCCTGACCACGTTCACCGGCAATGCCGGCCCGAGTGTGGGCAACTGGTTCAACCGCGCCATGTACGCGTTGAAGTTCCAGTCAACGGACCTTTTGCTCACCAATGGTGTGAACGAGAAATCCCAGATTCTCTATGACCGCACGCCGGCGGAGCGCGTGGCCAAGGTTGCCCCGTACCTGACACTTGACGGCAACCCCTACCCGGCCATCGTTGACGGCAAGGTGAAGTGGATCGTGGACGGCTACACCACAAGCGCCTACTACCCGTACTCCCAGCAGCAGCAGCTGCAGGAAGCCACGACTGATTCGCTCACCATGGCCGGCGGCGTCGGCGCCTTGCCCAATGCCTCGATCAACTACATCCGCAACTCGGTCAAGGCCACGGTGGACGCCTACGACGGTTCCGTGGAACTGTACGCATGGGATGCACAGGACCCGATCCTGAAGGCATGGCAGAAAGTCTTCCCCACCTCGGTGAAACCATTTACCGAAATGTCGGGCGATCTGATGTCCCACGTTCGCTACCCGGAAGACCTGTTCAAGGTCCAGCGCGAGCTGATGGGCCGGTACCACGTCACCGATCCCACGAACTTCTTCAAGAACACATTGGCATGGAGTGTCCCGGACGATCCCACCACAGCTGCCGTTGACAAGCAGCCGCCGTACTACCTGTCCTTGAAGATGCCCGGCCAGGACAAGACCGCGTTCTCCCTGACCACGGACTTCATTCCGCAGGAAGTCAAGAACACCGACTCGCGCAACATTCTGTACGGGTTCATGGCTGCCAACGGTGATGCCGGCAAGGTCAAGGGTGTCAAGAGCCCCGACTATGGAAAGCTGCAGCTGCTGCAGCTGCCGGATGCAACCCAGGTGCCAGGACCCGGACAGGTGCAAAACACCTTCCAGTCGGACCCCACGGTTTCTGAGCAGTTGAACGTGCTGAAGCTGGGCCAGTCCGATGTCATCAACGGCAACCTGCTCACCCTTCCCATGGGTGGCGGCATGCTGTACGTGCAGCCGGTCTATGTGAAGTCCACAGGCTCCACCTCCTATCCCACGCTGCAGCGCGTGCTCGTGGCCTTCGGTGACAAGATCGGTTACGCCGCGACCCTGAACGAGGCTCTCGACAAGCTCTTCGGCGGTGACTCCGGTGCTGCCGCCGGTGACGCCGGCGTGAACAAGGGCACGGGAACCGGTGGCACGTCCACCGAGACGCCCGGCCTGCCATCAGGCACTGACAATGCGGCACTGGCCAAGGCCCTCAACGACGCCAACACAGCGTTGAAGGCCGGCCAGGACGCTCTCGGCAAGGGCGACTTCGCCGCCTACGGCGTGGCACAGAAGGCTCTGGAGAGCGCCATTGCTGCCGCGATTGCGGCGGAAGGTGCCGCGGTTGCGCCGTCCACCCCGGGGGCCACGCCTTCGGCAACGCCCAGCCCGGCTCCGTAGCGCCGCCGTCGTAGATGGACTAGGGAGGGCCCGGATACCGAAAAGTGTCCGGGCCCTCCGGCGTTCACAAGGCACGAGAGCAAGGTCACGTCCGCTCAGTTTTGCGTCAGCGGTTGGGGACGGTAAAGTAATAAACACATCGCGGGGTGGAGCAGTTCGGTAGCTCGCCGGGCTCATAACCCGGAGGTCACAGGTTCAAATCCTGTCCCCGCAACTCCACAAGAAAACCCCTGGTCCTCGGACCGGGGGTTTTCTGTTGCTTGCGGCATTCTTGAAGCCACTGAAACCGCGGTTCCGGTGAAGTGCGGGCCGCCCGGAACGTGGCCGTGCCACACAGCGGTATGATCAGCGAAAGCGGCTGAGGAACCCGCCCGGGTCCGCAGCCTCTTTTTCTCGAGACGCAGGACTGGAAGGCGGCGGCGCACCCTTGATCACCGACCCGGAGATTCTGGCCTGGCTGCTGTTGGCCGGCCATGTGGTCCTTGGCGCCGTGGCCGTGGCCTACATTTCCGCCAGGCACCGGCCGGCCACGGCCATCGCCTGGATGCTGACCATCATCTTTATCCCCTATGTGGGGTTCGTGGCCTTCATGCTGGTGGGCTTTTCGCGCCTGCCCAAGGCACGGCGGGACAAACAGAAGTTCGTCAACGAACTTATTCTGGAACGCACCGAGGGGCTCGACCAGCTCAGCCACAGGGAAGATTGGCCGCAGGGCCTGGCCGGGCTGGTCACCCTGAACAGGACCCTGGGCGCCCTGCCCATGGTGGGAGGCAACGACGTCGAACTTCTCCCCGACTACCACGGCTCCCTTGCGACCATGGCGGCTGCCATCGACGAGGCCCGAAGCTACGTCCATGTGGAGTTCTATATTTTGGTGCACGACGACGCGACCCGGCTCTTCTTTGATGCGCTGGAGCGGGCAGTGGCCAGGGGGGTGACGGTGCGCGTGCTCAGCGACCACCTGGCCTCGCTCATGAACCCGGGTCGAAAGGAAACGCTGGCGCGCCTGAAGGGGATGGGCGCCGAATACCATGCGATGCTGCCGCTGCGGCCGTGGAAGGGGCATTGGCAGCGCATTGACCTGCGTAACCACCGCAAACTGCTGGTGGTGGACGGCCTCGTGGGGTTCACCGGCTCGCAAAACCTGGTGCACGAGAGCTACAACAAGAAGAAGAACATTGCCCGGGGGTTGCGCTGGCACGAGCTGATGCTGCGGATCCACGGCCCCGCCGTCCGCGAGCTCGACGCCGTTTTCGCCACCGACTGGTTCAGCGAGACCGACGACATGCTGGTGCTGGACACCTCGCGCATCGTCCTGGACCCGGCCCCGCACCGTGTCGATGCACAGGTGGTGCCCAGCGGCCCCAGCTTTGAAAATGACAACAACCTGAAGCTGTTCGTCGCCATGATCCACCAGGCCACGGAGCGGGTCAGCATCACCAGCCCGTACTTTGTGCCGGAGGAATCCGTCCTGCTGGCCATGGTCACCGCGGCCGGGCGGGGCCTGTCCGTGGAGCTGTTTGTCTCCGAAATCGGCGACCAGGCCATGGTCTACCACGCGCAGCGGTCTTATTACGAGGCGCTGCTGCGGGCCGGTGTGCGGATCTACCTGTACAAGGCGCCCCAGGTGCTGCACTCCAAACACTTCAGCATCGATGCCGATGTTGCCGTGATCGGCTCATCCAACATGGATGTGCGCTCGTTCTCGCTGAACATGGAGATCTCCGTGCTCATCCACAGTGCCCCCTTCGTCGCTGAACTGCGGGAGATTGAGGACGGCTACCGGGCCAACAGCCGTGAGCTGGAATTGGCGGACTGGGTCAAGCGTCCCGTCATGGAGAAGTTCTGGGACAGCGCCGCCAGACTGACCTCCAACCTCCAATAACCCTTCCCCCCTTCGAACGCGGCACCATCTTCCGGGGTGTTTTCGGCGACGCTGCACCGGGAGGCGGTGCAGCGTTCCCGGATTCCCTGCAAAAGGTGGTGCAGGGTTAGGGGGTGGGTGGGCCTTGGGAAGGTTCGGCGGCGATGACGGCTTCCAGCTCCGCACACCAGGCGTCGAGCACCCAGCTGAGCCGATCGGCGTCGTCCGTGAGGATGTTCGCCAAGCCCAGCCCGCGGCCCAGGTCCAAGGTGGCGGCGACAATGGCGCGCAGCCGGGCGTTGTCCCTGTCCTTGATCCCCAGCAGTGTTGCTGCGAGCCGGAAGGCCCTACGTGCCACTGTTTGCTCCAACGGGATGATGTGTTCGCGCACGCCCGGGTCTACCGCGGCGGCAGTCCACATTTGGAGGGCTGTCCTGAACAGCGGCCCGGTGTGCAGGCCAACGAGCGGCTCGAGCACGTCCTGGACCGGAACGGGACCGTCGGTGTCAGCCGTCAGCGTCGCCTGGACCTCTTGGACCCGCGCGACAGTCATGTGCTCGATGGCGGCCGTGAAGAGATCGTCGCGCTTGGGGCAGTGGTGCTGTGTGGCGTCAGGGAAACCCGGGCATGGCGGCCACGGTTGAGACGGTGGTGTTGTTCCAGCCGGCCTCTGACAGCAGTGACACCGCATTCTCCAAGAGCCGCTCCCGTGTTGCACGGCTGGTTGGCCGCTCTTCCTCCGGCGGACCCGCTGGCCCACTGGCAGGACGGGCGACGCTGGATGGCGGCTTCCCTGCGCGCGGTCGACTCGGGTGCCAAGCTGCCCTGGTTCGGCCCGCCCATGAGCGCTACCTCCAGGGCGACGGCACGCATCGTGGAATCCTGGGCCACGGACAGGACATTGCCGATGCCGTCGGCATTATTCGGGAGCCCAGCGACAGGCTCCACCACCTTGCCCACCTGGTCGTGCGGAACCGCGACTTTGCGTTCAAGAACAACAAACCGGGCGTGCCGGAGTCGGAGTTCCGGGTTGAGCTGGCGGGCCCTTCGGGGAAGATCTGGTCCTGGGGCCCGGAAGAGGCCGGCGAAAAGACGAGCGGCGTCGCCGAAACCGGAGCCGCGGCGTGAATATGCTGCGTGTCGCTGACCCCTTCGGCTTCTATGCGGACAGGGCCGGCGAGTTCACCGAAATGCTCGAGGGCGGACCGGTCGACGCCATTACGGGGGACCACCTGCCACGGCCGCGCTCATGGCGCATGCCGAGGTGGCGGAGGGGATTCTCATGGGCGTGGCGGGCCCCAAGTGGGCGGAGACCGTCAAGGCGGTTGTGGTGCGTGCGCCGGGCAGTACAGTGGAGGAAGCGGACATCATCGC
>JBBSQT010000079.1:0-8024 GCA_038243775.1 Actinomycetales bacterium
AAATCAGTCTATGACAAGTCTCACAGCAGCTGCGGGCTAGAATCCCTGGGAGTCCAGGAGGGCGTCCTCAGCCTCTTCGGCGGTGGGCCTGGCCCCTGGTTTGCGCACCGTGGCGTGTTTGCGCGGGTGGAACGCCGAGCCTCGGCCGTACAGTTCCTCGACCGGCACCCCTGACTCGGCAGCTTCCATCGCGTCGTAGTCGTCGTTGCGGCGTTGCATGCGGGCTGCATAACCAAAACCCACGAAGGCCAGGATGCCAAACGCAATCCACTGAAGTGCGTAGCTCAGGTGCGAGCCTTCGTCGATGGAAGGTGCCGGGAACGGTGCTGGATTACTGGCGGCAGCCGGAGTCTCCGCCGCCAACTGGGCGTACGCACCGGTCTTGATGGGGTACGGCAGCTGGGTGGCGTATTCGCCCAAATCAATCGAGGCCAGCTGGCCTTCGGGCGCGCCGCGGTCCAACGCGGGCTCGCCCGGCTTCAGCCGGCCAATGACCTCAACCGTCCCGGATTCAGGCTGCGGAACCACGTCCGGGTGTCCGGCTTCCCTATAGCCAATGGGCAGCCAGCCGCGGTCCACAATGACGGTGTCGCCATTCTCCAGGGTCAGCGGAACAACCACCTCATAGCCGGGTGCCCCGTTCATGGGCCGGTTGCGCACCACGCGCTCCTCCGCTGTCCGGTAGGTGCCCTTCATGCGCACCTGGGTCCACTCCTTGGACGGGTCAAGTTCGTCAAAGTTTGCCGAGACGTCCCTGTAGTCCACAATTCTGCCGGCGTAGTTTTCCTGGATCTTGGCAATGTTCTCGACGACGGCGTTGCGCCTGTTCATCTGCCAGTTTCCCAACGCGACGCAGGCCAAGGCAAAAACCAAGGCAACAGCGAAATAGCCGAGCCACCTGCTGGAGAACAGGAACTTGTACGTCTTCATGAATTAGGCGGAATCCTTAGCGGTCAAGGGCACGGTTTCTTTCCACAGGGAACGGCTCTGCAGATAATCTTCAAGCCAGGCTGCATGCTCGGGGCACCCCAGCCAAATCTTACGGCGTTCCGGTGTGTGAATCTTGGGGTTGTTCCACAAAAGCTGGGTTGTTGCAGCGGACCGGCACCCCTTGCGGGAACAGACGGGAGTTTCATCCTGCTCCGGCTGCCTGCTGTCCGGGAGCTGGTTCCCGCCCGCGAGCATGTCAAAGATGTTCATGGTGTTTCTCCTCTTCCTGGGCTGCGTCTTCCCGGGCCGCGTCGTCATGCCCCGTTCCGGCGCTGTCTGCATGCCCAGTGCCGGGGCTGTCCGGAGAAGTTCCTGAACCCGCAGGGGCGTCCTCGTCACTGTCCGGGACCACCTCACCGGTGAGAGTGTCAGCAAGGGAGGTGGCGGCGTCGTCCATGGGCGTCTCACCGGGGCCCACCGCATACAGGGGCGCCTCGTCGAGCAGCTCCACGGTTTCCTGGTGGTTGATGTCAGCGCCGCCGTTGGCGATCATGACGGCAACCCACGGAAGAACCACGGCGCCCACGATGGGGATGATCCTGAACCAGCCATCGAAAACAAAGATGGCGGCCAGACAGACCATGCGGATGCCCATGGTCACCGCATACTTCACCATCCGCTGGTGCATTTCTTCGCTGTGCGGAACGGCGGCATTGGTAATTGACTGAACATCGGCGGCAGGGGCGGCCTGACGTAACTTGCCACGCCGGCCTGCACCGAATTTCGGCGTAGCTGATTGGTCTTTCATCACACTCCAAAGGACGACTTCATTCTCTCACTGGTGCAGTGGACATCCAAAAAGCAAAGTGTGTGCTGTTCTCCCTTTCACCGTAGGATTCTGTAACTGAAGAAGAATCATCAATGGTTTCCAGGAGGAATACATGAGTGCACCGGCAGGCGAAGAGCGCCAGGGTCGCAGTGTTTTGGTCACGGGCGGCAACCGCGGGATCGGCTTGGCCATCGCCCAGGCGTTCGCGGCCAATGGGGACAAGGTCGCGGTGACCTTCCGCAGCCCCTCGGAACTGCCCGAAGGAATCCTGGGTGTGCAAGCCGATGTGACCAATGCCGCCTCCATTGACGCCGCGTTCACGGAGGTGGAGGCCGCACACGGTCCCGTTGAGGTGCTGGTGGCCAACGCCGGCATCACCAAGGACACGCTGCTGCTGCGCATGAGCGAGGACGACTTCACCTCCGTCGTGGACACGAACCTGTCGGGTGCCTTTCGAGTCATTAAGCGCGCCTCGAAGGGCATGATCCGCCTGCGCAAGGGCCGGGTTGTGCTGATCTCCTCCGTGGTGGGCCTGTACGGTTCACCGGGGCAGATCAACTACGCCGCCTCCAAGGCCGGCTTGGTGGGCATTGCCCGCTCCCTGACCCGCGAACTGGGTTCCCGCGGCATCACGGCAAACGTTGTGGCCCCCGGGTTCATCAGCACCGACATGACAGCGGCACTGCCGGAAGAGACCCAGAAACAATACCTCGCCTCCATCCCGGCCAAACGCTTCGCCTCCCCGCAGGAAGTTGCCAACGTGGTCCGCTGGGTCGCCAGCGACGAGGCAGCCTACATCTCCGGCGCCGTCATCCCCGTTGACGGCGGACTGGGAATGGGCCACTAAAGCCTTATCCGGCCGATAAGATGGCCGGGAACCCGTTGCGGCCCCGATGCCGCTGCACAGACTTCATGAGCTCTAAACGAAGGAAATTCTTTTATGGGAAAGCTTGACGGAAAGACAGCGATTGTCACCGGTTCTTCACGCGGCGTGGGCGCCGACGTGGCGAAATTCCTGGCAGCCGAAGGCGCAGCCGTGGTGGTCAACTACCGCCAGAAGGCACCCCGTGCCAACAAGGTTGTAGCCCAGATCCAGGAAGCCGGCGGGCGTGCAGTGGCCGTGGGCGCCGACCTCACCACCCAGGAGGGCGTGCAGGCCCTGGTCAGTGCGGCCCTGGAAAACTTCGGCTCACTGGACCTCGTCGTCCTGAACGCCTCCGGCGGCATGGAGAGCGGCATGGCGGAGAATTACGCCCTGCAGCTCAACCGCGACGCCCAGGTGAACCTGCTCAACGCTGCCATGCCGCTGCTGCCCGCCGGCTCACGCGTGGTGTTTGTCACCAGCCACCAGGCCCACTTCATTGAAACCGTGCCCACCATGCCCGAATATGAGCCGGTGGCCAGGAGCAAGCGTGCCGGTGAAGACGCCCTGCGCGCCTTGATCCCCAACCTTGCCGCGGAAGACGTCTCCCTTGTGGTGGTCTCGGGCGACATGATCGAGGGCACCGTCACGGCAACCCTGCTGGACCGCGCCAACCCCGGCGCCATTGAAGCCCGCCGTGCAGAAGCCGGAAAGCTGTACACGGTGGCCGAGTTTGCGGCAGAAATTGCCAGGATGGCCACCGCCGAGGTCCCCTCGGGCCACACCGAATACGTGGGCGGCGCAGACTACTTCAAGTAGCCGGAGCGCCAAACCGGCCGCAGCGCAGGGCGCCCAATCCCGGCCGGATCCGGCCGGCCGGGACCGGGCTAGATCTTGGCCAGCACCAGTGCCACATCCAGGTTGGGCATGTTGATCTGCGCGTCGGCGAAGGCACGCACGGCCGGCTTGGCGTTGAAGGCAACACCCAGGGCTGCGGCGGCCATCATGTCCAGGTCGTTGGCCCCGTCGCCGATGGCCATCGTGGCGCTGTGGCTGATGCCCGCCTCCGTGCTCCAGGCGCGCAGCTGCACAGCCTTGGTGGCACGGTCCACGACCGACCCTGTCACCTTGCCCGTCAAACAGCCGTCCACAATTTCCAGGTCGTTGGCGAGTGCGTAATCAAGACCAAGCCGTTCGGCCAGCGGCGCCAGAATCTGCGTAAAGCCGCCGGACACTGCACAGACCACATGCCCTGCCGCCTTGGCTTTGGACACGAGCCTTTCGGCGCCGACTGACAGCTTGATCTTCCCGCCGACCTCCGCCAAAACGCTCTCAGGCAAACCAGCGAGCGTTGCCACCCGGTGATGCAGGCTTTCCGCAAAGTCCAGCTCGCCGCGCATCGCCGCCTCCGTGACCTGTGCAACTTCCTCCTCCGTGCCGGCATGCGCGGCCAGGAGCTCAATGACCTCCTGCTGGATGAGGGTGGAGTCGACATCCATGATGATGAACTTGCGTTCCGCGGTGCGCAGGGAGTTGGGCACGACGGCGGTCCCCACCTCCGCCGGTCCAGCCTCCATGAGTGCCTGGCGCAGTAGGTGCAACTCGACGGGCCCGGGGGCGCAACCGGAGAGATTCCACACGACCGCGTCAAAGCCGGGGTGTCTCTGTTCTTCCTCGGAAGCGACGGAACAGCCGTATTCGGCAAGCACTGCACGAACTTTTTCAAGGATGGCGGGCGAAAGCGCGGGGCCGTAGCTGACGGCCGTAAAAGTGGAGGGCATACCCAGCATTCTAGCGAATGGGGCCGGCCGGGTATCCGCTGCCGGGACCGGTTCGCGTTGGCTGCCCCTCGTGTCATAAGGTCAGTGGTTATGAGTGAAGTTTTGGGTTTGGCTGGTGTCAGCGTTGTCCGCGGCACAAAAACATTGTTGGACAACGTCGATTGGCGTGTCACAGAAGGCGAACGCTGGGTGGTTCTTGGCCCCAACGGCGCCGGCAAGAGCACCTTGCTGCAGATTGCCGGTGCCCGGATGCACCCCACCCGCGGCGTTGCGGGCATCCTGGATGAGGTGCTGGGCGCCGTGGACGTGTTCGAGCTGCGCCCCCGCATTGGGTTGGCCTCGGCCAGCCTTGCCCACCAAATCCCCGAGCATGAAAAAGTGTTGAACGTGGTCGTGACCGCCTCGTACGGTGTCACCGGCCGCTGGCGTGAAGCCTATGAGCGCGACGACGAACGCCGCGCCTTTTCGCTGTTGGAAGAGTGGGGGGTCTCCACTTTCTTCAACCGACCCTTCGCTTCCCTGAGCGACGGGGAACGCAAACGCGTCCAGATTGCCCGTGCCCTCATGAGCGATCCGGAATTGCTGCTCCTTGATGAGCCCGGTGCCGGCCTGGACCTGGCAGGCCGTGAAGGCCTGGTGAAGCGACTGAGTGAACTGGCCGCCGATCCGATGGCGCCGAGCACCGTGCTGGTCACCCACCACCTGGAGGAAATTCCGCCAGGTTTCACCCACGCCCTGCTGCTGCGTGATGGAGGGGTGGTGGCCCAAGGAGCCATCGGGGAGGTCCTGACGGAGGAAAACCTCAGCACCACCTTCGGGCTGCCGCTCTCTGTCTCAAGCAACGCTGGCCGCTACACGGCCACGGCGCGCCGCTAAGCGCCGCCACACCTCTCGATGAACGCACTAGACTCCGTCTTTATCCTGCTTGGCGGGCTCTGGGCCGGCACCATCAACACGGTGGTTGGCTCCGGCACCCTGGTCACGTTTCCCATCCTGATTGCTCTCGGGATCGCCCCTGTCATGGCAGTGGTCAGCAACGCCATGGGGCTCATTGCGGGAGGAATTTCGGGGACGTGGGGCTACCGCCGCGAGCTGCGCGGCATGGGGCGCAACCTAGCCCGGCTCATGCCGGCCTCCATCCTGGGCGGGATCACCGGCGCCTACCTGCTCCTGCACCTGCCTGAATCGGTGTTCACCGTAGTTGCTCCGGTGCTTATTGTGCTGGCCCTGGCCCTGGTCATTTTTCAGCCGCGCCTGCAACGGGCCATCAAGGCGCGCAGGGATGAGTCGCCGTCCGACCGCTCCCACGAAACATTCATGATTGTTTTGGTCTACCTGGCCGGCGTGTACGGCGGTTATTTCGTGGCGGCCCAGGGCGTGCTGCTCGTGGCAATCCTGGGCATTTTCATGTCCGGCACGCTGCAAAACGCCAACGCCGTCAAGAATGTGCTCTCGCTGAGCGTCAACGTCATCGCCGCGATTTCCTACCTGCTGTTCGCGCCGGAGAAAATTATCTGGGCTGTGGTTGGCCTGATCGCCGTCAGCTCCCTCATCGGCGGGATGCTGGGTGCCAAGATCGGCCGGAAACTGCCGCCCGTGGTGCTGCGTTCGGTCATTGTCGCGCTGGGGCTCGTGGCCCTGTTCTTCATGGTCCAGAAACTGGTGGCCGCGTGATCATCCGGCTGGAAAACGCCGGCGATCCCCGCGTCAGCGACTATGTCTCGCTCACCGACGTCCAGCTGCGCAAGGCCAAGGAGCCCGCCGAGGGTCTGTATATTGCAGAAAGCCCCAAGGTGGTGCGGCGCTCCCTCGCCGCGGGGCACCGTCCACGCTCTTTCTTTGTGTCGGAAAAACGCCTGCCCGAGGTGCTGGACGTCATCGACTCACACCCCGAGGTCCCCGCCTATGTGGGCACCTCCGCCATGCTCGAGGAAATCACCGGCATCAACCTGCACCGGGGCGCCATGGCCGCCATGCACCGGCCAGCGCCGGTTGACATCCCCTCCGTGCTCGCCGGGGCGCGACGTGTGGCAGTGTTGGAGGACATCAGCGACCACACCAACATCGGGGCCATCTTCCGATCTGCAGCCGCCCTTGGCGTTGACGCCGTGCTGATCAGCCCGCGCTGCGGCGACCCGCTCTACCGTCGCAGCCTCCGCGTCAGCATGGGTGCGGTGTTCCAGATCCCCTGGGCGCGCCTGCCGGATGGCCCTGGTGGACTCGGAATGCTCTGTGACGCAGGATTTACGACGGCGGCCCTCGCGCTGGTGCCCGACTCGTTGACCATCCATGAACTTGCCGCCCGCAACGATGAAAAACTGGCCCTTGTGCTCGGCAGCGAGGGCTACGGGCTGAGCCCGGAAACCCTGGCCGCCGTTGACCTCTCCGTCATGATCCCGATGTCTGCCGGAGTGGACTCGCTCAACGTGGCCGCCGCCAGTGCCGTGGCATTTTTCGCCACCGCGGTGGATTGATCCTGACCGCGGCGGACTTATTGCTGACGTTGGGCTGACCCTTCTGGTGCCGGGTGGACATTTACGGCGTTGGAAACCCTTGGCGCGGGTAGGCTGGAAGCATGAAGATTGCCGAGAAAGTAACCGACTTTGCACTCCCCGACCAGCACGGAAAGCTGTGGACGCTCAAGGACCTGCTCCACGACGGACCGCTGGTGATTTTCTTCTACCCGCTGGCCGGCAGTGGCGGCTGCACCAAGGAGGCCTGTCACTTCAGGGATTTGCAGGCCGAGTTTTCCGCGGCGGGTGCCTCGATCGTGGGCATCAGCACCGACTCCGAAGCCAAACAGCTGGACTTTGCCACGAAGAACGGATTCAACTATCCGCTCCTGAGCGACAAGCACGGTGAGGTGGCCGATATCTTTGGGGTCCGCCGTCGGTTGTTGGCAAAGACCCTGCCCACCAAGCGGGCCACCTTCATTGTTGACCAGGATGCCACCCTGCGGTTTGCCGTCTCCAGCGAGACCAACATGGACCTGCACGCCAACGAAGCCTTGGACGCCCTGGCACGCATGAAGTGATCCTGGTGGGCATGACATGATTCCGGCCCGGCTTGGATAAATGCCGGGGAACCGGTAAAGTTTCTAGCTGGTCCTCGTGACCATAACATTCATCGGTCTGGCAAAATCCAGGCAATAACACTCTGAGGTTCCCAGTGAAGCAGAACACCCACCCCAAGTATGAGGCCATCGTTTTCAACGACCTGGCGTCCGACACCAAGTTCCTGACCCGCTCCACCGCCACGTCCAAGAAGACCATCGAATGGGAAGATGGCAACACCTACCCCATCATCGATGTGGAAATCTCCTCAGAGTCGCACCCGTTCTACACGGGCAAGCAGCGCATCATGGACAGCGCCGGCCGCGTCGAGCGCTTCAACGCCCGCTTTGCAGGCTTCGGCAAGAAGTAATACTTCTTCCACTTTCCAACTGACCCGCAGCAGCGGCAGGAAGTATTGGCGGTTCCGCCAAACTGTCCTGCCACGGCTGCGGGTCAGTTGCTTAAAGTCCCCGCCAGTCCGCCAGGTTTTCGGGGCGGGGGAGTGCATGGGGGAAGATGGAAGCATGACTTCTCTTCTGCACGGTGAATACAAGGTCCACGGCGGCAAA